>NZ_JBSFBM010000147.1:0-16222 GCF_053592955.1 Micromonospora sp. NPDC002411
CGAGACCCGCAGCAGGAACCGGTCCAGTTGCGCCTCGGGCAGCGGGTAGGTGCCCTCGTACTCGATCGGGTTGGCGGTGGCCAGCACGTGGAACGGCTCATCCAGCTTGTAGGTCACACCCTCCACCGAGACCTGCTTCTCCTGCATCGCCTCCAGCAGCGCGGACTGGGTCTTCGGCGGCGTCCGGTTGATCTCGTCGGCGAGGAGCAGGTTGGTGAACACCGGGCCGGCCCGGAAGGCGAAGTCGCCGTTGCGCTGGTCGTACAGGAACGAACCGGTGACGTCAGCGGGGAGCAGGTCGGGGGTGAACTGCAACCGGCGGAAGTCCAACCCGAGCGCCTGCGCGAACGAGCGCGCGGTGAGCGTCTTACCCAACCCGGGCAGGTCTTCCAGCAGGACGTGCCCACCCGCGAGGATGCCGGCGAGGACCAATTCCAACGCGTCCCGCTTGCCGACCACGACGGTGCCGACCGCGTCCAGGACGGCCCGGGCGAGGTGGCCGACCTCGGCGGGGGCGATGCTCCGGTCCACGTCCTTCATCAGATTTTCTCCAGTTCGGCGACGATCACCGCGAGGTCGCGCGGCGACGGGGTGCGGCGAGGCGGGGTCTCCAGGAACGTCCACAGCCGGTCACCCAGCAGGGCACGGGCACGGGCCGGGTCCGACTCGCGGGTGACGCCGTGCTTCAGGCGCATCCGCTCGTCGGCCAGCTCACCGATCCGGGGCAGCACCGTCCCGGTGAACCGCTCGGGTCGGGTCGCGGACCAGTCGAGGGGCCACTCCCACCGGTTGATCGCGCTCCGCAGCGCGTCCCGGGCACCCCAGTTGTAGCTGCCGTCCTCCTCGCCCGGCGCGGACCGGGCACCGGCCGGCGGCGGGGGTGGCGGCGCGAGCAGGGCGGTGACCCGGCGGACCGCCAGGACGGCGAGCACCCCTGCGATCAGTACCGGCAGTGAGATCTGGAGGCCGACCGCGCGGAGACCGACGAGCAGCACCGCGACCAGCGCGGCGGCCCACGCGAGCGCACGCAGCACGGGACCCAACCGGGAGCGGCGCTCCGGCGGACCGGACGGCGCCGCCTCCTCCTCGAACGCGAGCAGGTCGTCAATGCTGGTGCTGCTCATGTGGTCGTCACCACCGTGGTGAGCTCGCCACGCAGCCGGCGCAGCGCGGCGCGGGCCTGGTCGCGGGTGCGTTCGTCGACCGGACGGGTGGCGTACCGGGCCTCCCGGTAGACGTGCGCGAACTCGGCCAGCACGTCGGCGCTGACGATCGCCGGCACACCGGCCGCCGGGTCTCCGCGCAGCAGTCGGCTGACCAGATCGGTGGGGGTGTCCCCGGTGAGCCGTGGCACGCCGGCCGCGGCGGCGGCCTCCTCAAGGCGCACCCAGCAGGCGATCACCGCCACCCGTGGGTCGGTGTCCCGGTCGTCCAGCTCCACCAGGCCGGCGTCGAGGGCGGCGACCACCTCGCGGGCGGTGCCCTCGGCGGTACGCCGGGCCCGCTGCGCCGGCAACGTCCGGGTGGTACGACGCAACGCACCCCGGATCAGGACCCAGGTCAGGTAGCCGAGGGCGGCCAGGATGGCGAGCCCCAGCAGGACCATCGCCACGGTGGCGATCCACTGCGGTATGTGCGCCTGGGTGGCCTCGCCGGCCTCGCGTGGCTCGACCGGGATGGACGGCGACGGCTCGACGGTCGGGTACTCGGGCACCCAGGGCACGTTCTCCGCCGCTGGTGGGATCCGACTGGTCCCGAGCGACGAGTGGGCGGACGCCAGCGCGGCACCGGCCAGCAGCGCGGCCACCGCGCCGACCGGCCACCACCTGCGAAGCAGGCCCAACGCCGGGCGCAACACACCGGACTCGTCAGCAGGTGACGGCGCGGGTGGGCGTGTTCCGTCTGTCATCGCCACCGCCCCACGCGTTCTCAGTCCACCTCGGCCAGCTGTTTAGCCTGGTCGAAGACGTCGTCCAGCATCTTTGGCGTCAACCGCCCGGTGAAGGTGTTCTGCTGGCTGACGTGGTAGCTGCCCAGCAGGTCCGGAGCGGCTGTGCCGGACCAGTGTGCCCCATGACCGAACGCCGGTCGCGGGCTGGGCGGTCGCAGCCCGTACACCTGACGCAGCACCGGCCACCACGCAGCCCAGGCGAATGCGCCGAGCGCGACCACGACGCGCAGCGTGGGCCGGATCAGCGAGACCTCGCGGTGCAGCCAGGGTGCGCACGTGTCCCGCTCCTGGGGGGTCGGTTTGTTGTCCGGCGGCGCACATCGGACGGCCGAGAAGATCCGGATGTCGCGCAGGGCGAGCCCGTCGTCGGCGGCGACGCTCGTCGGTTGGTTGGCCAGCCCGGCCCGGTGCAGCGCGGCGAACAGCACGTCACCGGACCGGTCGCCGGTGAAGATCCGACCGGTGCGGTTGCCGCCGTGCGCCGCGGGCGCCAGCCCGAGGATCGCGATCCGCGCGTCTGCGGCGCCGAAGCCGGGCACCGGCCGACCCCAGTACTCCTGGTCACGGAAGGAGGCCCGGCGGGTGCGGGCCACCTCCTCCCGCCACTCGACCAGCCGAGGGCAGGCAAAACAGTCGCTGATGCCCGCGTCGAGGTCGGCCAGGTCGGTCGCCCGCGCTGCGCGGGCGACCACCTGTTCCGGGGTACGCGACTCAGCCAAGCTTGGCCCGGAAGAGTTCCAGGGTGCGGGCGAAGGCCGTGGAGGCGGCGCGCTGGTCGAACGCCTCCGGCCGGTCGTCGTTGAAGAAGGCGTGCGAGGTGCCCGGGTAGTCGTAGAGGTGGCAGTCGCCGCCGGCCTCCTCGATGGCCCGGCGGGCGGTCTGCACGCCCTCGGCGGCCGAGGTGCCGTCCTCTTCGGAGCAGTGGATGACAGCGGCCTTGCCGGCGTAGTCGGCCCAGTCGGGACGCATCGACTCCCAGGGCAGCACGGGGTAGAAGCCGGCGGTGGCGACGATCCGCCCGGAGATGGTGGCCGACCAGAGGGCGAGGCTGCCACCGGCGCAGAAGCCCACGGCACCGACCTTACCGGTGACCTCCGGCCGTCCGGCGAGATAGTCGGCCGCGCCGGCGATGTCCTTGGCCGCCTCGTCCATCCGCATCGCCATCAGGAGACGCTGCGCCTCGTCGGGTTCGCTGGTCGTCTCGCCGTGGTAGAAGTCCGGGGCGAGGGCGACGAAACCGGCCTCGGCGAACCGGTCCGCCACCGACCGGATGTGCGGGACGAGGCCCCACCACTCCTGGATCACGATGACGGCAGGGCTGGCCATTCCGCTGGCGGGTATCGCGAGATACCCCTCGCTCGTGCCCCCGTTGCTGCGGTAGCTCACCATTTCGCCCATGGGCCGTCCTCCTAGCGGTCAGTCATCGTTGGCTGGTCGCCCAGTGGTCCTACGTGCCGGTAGCCTGCCACGCCGCGCGGCCGTCGGGAAGACGCCGGAACAGTGGCATTCACCTCCTGTTCGCCGGCCGGTGACTGCGGGTACGCCGACGGCGGCGGGATCCACTCCCACCGCCGTCGATGCTGGTCTTTCTCGCTGGTCAGGCCTTCTAGGTGTACTGCCCAGGGAGGTTGGTTAAGCGGCTGATGGGTGGGCGTTTGCCGATCGCGGTGTGGGGCCTGTGATGGTTGTACTCGTGTAGCCAGGCGGGCAGGGCGTTTCGGCGGGCTGACTCGCTGGAGTACATCCGCTTGAATGCCCAGCCCTGGGCCATGGTGCGGTGGAAGCGTTCGATCTTGCCGTTGGTTTGTGGGCGGTAGGGGCGGGTGCGTTTGGCGGTGATGCCGAGTTGGGTGCAGGCGTCACGCCAGGCGTGGCTGCGGTAGCAGCTGCCGTTGTCGGAGAGCACTCGTTGGGTGACGACGCCGCGGTCGCTGAACCAGGTGACGGCTCTGCGTAGGACGCCGATGGCGGTGGTGGCGGTCTCGTCGTCGTGGATTTCGGCGTAGGCGACGCGGCTGTGGTCGTCGATGACGGTGTGTACGAAGGCAGTGCCGATCATCGGGTTGTAGTGCTTGCTACGCGGCTTGCCGGCGGTGTTGTTGCGGTTCTTGCTGCCCTCGGCTCGGCCGAGGTAGCGCCAGCCGCCGCCGTCGGGGATGTTCCCGAGCTTTTTGACGTCGACGTGCAGCAACGCGCCGGGAGTCGGATGCTCGTAGCGACGTACGGGTTCGCCGGTGACCCGGTCGACGTGGGAGAGCCGGTTGAGCCGGCACCGCGTCAGCACGGCATGCACCGTTGATGAGGCGATGCCGAGGCGGTCGGCGATCGCGACTGGCCCCAGGCGGTGTTTCCACCGTAGGTGCACGATCTTGCGGACAAGTGGTTGCGGTGTCTTCCGTGGCTGCGACGCGGGCCGTGACGAACGGTCCTGCATGCCGGCCTCACCGGCCAACCGGTAGCGCTCAGCCCACCGCTTCGCGGTCGGCCATGACACGTCGTAGCGCTCGGCCGCCCGCGCGACGGGCCAGCCCTGGTCCACGACGAGCTTGGCCAGACGCAGCCGAGCACGGGGAGTCAACGCTGCGTTAGCGTGAGACACGAGGACCTCCTGGTCTGTGGTGTGGTCGCCTTCAGCAGCTCCACTCCACGACAGGAGGTCCTCCCCAATCAAGATCCGTCAGGTCGTGTCGTCACACGACCTCAACCAACGTGCCCGGTCAGTACATCTAGGTCAGGCCTTCTTGGTCAGGCAGAGCACGTAGCCGGTCTTGCCCGGCTCGATGCTGGAGAAGACGTACCCCTCCTCGCCCTCCTTGAAGAACTGGTCGCAGGCGGTGCCGGCCTGGGCCTGGGCCTGGCTCTGGTCGTTCACCCGACCGACCACCGTGTACGCGGCGTCGGTGGAGGTGCAGGACACGACCTTGGCGCCGTCGACCTCCTCCTGCTCGGTGCCGGTGACCTCGGGCAGCTCGGCGATGCAGTCACCGACCTTGGCGTCAGCCGTCTCGTCCTTGTTGAAGTAGTTGCCGATCGCCGAGGCGACGCCGAACTTCAGGCCGGCGATGACGACGACCGCGAGGATCGCGCCGATGATGCCCAGCGCCTTCTTGCCACCGGACTTCTCCGCCTCCGGCTTGGCCGCGTCCGGCGCGGGGGTGTTCGGCGCGGCCGCATCGGGCGCGGGGGTGTTCGGCGCGGCCGCATCGGGCGCGGGGGTGTTCGGCGCAGCCGCATCCGGCGCGGCCTCGTCCGGCTTGGCCGTCTCCGGCTGGGCCGGCGTCGGCTGCGGCGTCTCGACGGCCGGCTGGGGTGCTGCGGCGTCGGGCGCGGAGGGGGGTGCGACCTGCTCTGGCACTGTGGTTCCTTCCGAGGGGTTGATGAGCAGACGACACCGTAACGATCATTGATTTCCGGTGCCGTCCCGCTCGCCTCGTCCGTTCAGCTATTTCCCAGCTTCAGCGGCATGATCCAGTTCACACCGTTACTCAGCTCGTCGCGGTCGGTCTCGGTGTGCCACTCGGCGTCCCGGTGGAGCCCACCGAGGGTTGGCCGGAGGCCGTCTCGCTCGGCTGCGGCGCACCGGGCGTACCCGGTGTGGCGGTCGGGTCCGGCGTGGCGGTCGGCGTCGTCGCCGGCGCGGCCGGGGGCGTGAGCGGTACTGTCGCACCGGGGGCACGAGGCCCGAAGGGCGCCTGCTCCGGGCAGTACGGGTACGGCCGCAGCAGCGGATTGCCGTACTCATCGATGTTGCCGCCGCAGTCCGGATAGCCCAGGCGGATCGGGTTGCCGTTCTGGTCGAAGAGTCGCGCGTCCTCCACCAGACGACCCTCACGGTCGTAGACGTAGACGTCCCGGATCTGGCTGTACTGACTGTCGACCGAGGTCTGGTCGTAGTAGTAGTCGCGGTCGAGACGGTCCTCCGCGTGGCCGAGTGCGGCGAACGCGAACACCACCAGGACGAACGTGCCGCCATGCAGCGCCCACCGTGGCCAGCCGGCCAGCCGGGCGGATCGGCGACCGATCCAGATGGAGGCGAGCACGAATGCGACGAGCATGACCATGCCGGCGAGCAGTTCTCCGCCGAACCGGGGCAGCAGCCCGTAGCTCCCATTGGTGCTCATCATCGTCACCAGCATCGCCGCCAGGTAGCCGCGCAGCACCCACCAGGCGGGTCGCAGCAACCGGAGGAACTCGCTCGCCGTCTCGTACCCGAGCGCCGGGCCGAGTCGGACGTCGATCGCGCGCAGCCGGGTGCGGACCCGGACCATGGCGGTGGCGACCCGCTGGTCGAGGTTGCGTCCGCTGACGCTGGCGGCGCCGGCTGCGGCGCGCAGTTCGGCGGCGTACGTCTCGGGCTCGCCCAGCCGCTCGACGAGCGTGCCTCCGGACTCGGCGGCGACCTCGGTGAGGTGGTCGGCGAGGTCCTCGGTCAGCTCCTCGCGTTGGGCGGGCGGCAGGTCGGCCAGAGCGGCCCGGACCCGCGCCACGTAGTCGGTGATCTCCTGCTCCGTGACGGTCATGCCGCCAGCCCCCGATCGTCGAGCAGAGTGTCCATTGTGGTGGCGAACGAGCGCCAGAGCTTGCCGGAGCGGGTCAACTGGTCACGCCCCGCGGCGTTGAGTGAGTAGTACTTACGGTGCGGCCCGGATTCGCTCGGCACGACGTAGGTGGTGAGCAGGCCGGCGGCGAAGAGGCGGCGGAGCGTCCCGTAGACCGAGGCGTCACCGACCTCCTCCAGGCCGGCCTCGCGCAACCGGCGCAGGATGTCGTACCCGTAGCCGTCCTCCTCCCGGAGCACGGCCAGGACGGCCAGGTCCAGCACGCCCTTCAGTAACTGTGTGGTGTCCACGCATTGGAGACTAGTGTGTAATGCGAAGTAGCGTCAACGATCACGCCTCAACACGCCGAACCGAGCGCAGGGCGCGCGGAACGCGGCGCGGCGCGGATGGCCGAGTGCCGAGTGCCGAGTGGGCGCCACTTGATCGTGCTCAATCAAGGATGTAGTGGCCTCGGCGCTGCGGATTCACCACTACTTCCAGGATCGAGCGCGATCTTGGGGCGTGCAGCGAGATCAACACGGAGGATCCGCGCACCATCGGGGATGTTGCTGCCTCCCGTGCGCCGCAGGCAGCAACATCAGGGAAGTTGCGCGAATCTTGGCGCGGGCGCGGACGCCCCGACTTCGGCGAAGGCGAGGTGACCGAGCCGCTAGCGGGTGGCTGGTTGGAGGCTCCAGGCGATGCCGTCGAGGATGTCGTGCTCCGAGGCGACCACGGATGGCATCCCGGCCCGCTCCATGATCACGCGAAGCACCAGCGCGCCCGCGCCGATCACGTCGGCCCGGCCCGGATGCATCACCGGGATCGCCAACCGCTGCGCACGGGTCTGACCCAGCAGGTCCGCCGTCACCTGGGCGACCGCCTCGTACGACACCCGGGCGTGGTGGATGCGCTCCGGGTCGTACTCCTGAAGGCCCTGCGCGATGGCGACCACTGTGGTGACCGACCCGGCGAGGCCGACCAGTGTGGCCGCCTCCCGGCCGGGCACCGCGGCGAGCGCCCGGTCCACCGCGGCCGCGATGTCGGCCTGCGCGGCAGCGACCTGCTCGGGCGTCGGAGGGTCACCGGGCAGGTGCCGCTCGGTCATCCGGACACAGCCGATGTCCACCGAGATCGCCGCGCGCACCCCTGCCTCCCGGTCGCCGACCACGAACTCGGTGGAACCGCCGCCGATGTCGACCACCAGGAAGGGCGCCTTCGCGTCGGCCGGTAGCCCGCGCACCGCACCGGTGAACGACAGCCGGGCCTCCTCGTCTCCGGTGACCACCTCGGGCGCGACACCGAGGGTGCGCTGCACCATCTCGGTGAAGTCGGCCGCGTTGGCGGCGTCCCGGGAAGCCGAGGTGGCACACATGCGGACCCGCTCCGCGCCGAACTTCTCGATGTCGGCGGCGTACGACGCCAGCGCCACCCGGGTCCGCTCGATCGCCTCCGGGGCCAGTCGACCGGTGCGGTCCACACCCTCACCGAGCCGGACGATCTCCATCCGTCGGGTCAGGTCGACGAGCGGCGCCGGCGGCCCGGCCGAGTCGTCGGGCAGGTCGGCGACCAACAGTCGGACCGAGTTGGTCCCGCAGTCGATGGCCGCCACACGCGTCGTCACGGCAGCAACCTTACGGCAGGCCGGATGGCCATCCGGCAGACCGGCACGGCGGTGGACACGTCGCGGGCGGGTCGTCCGACAGGCCCCGCAACAGATTCGCGCCGAGCGTCGTCAGGTGATGCCGGACCGCCCCACCCTCCCGCTCGCTGACCACCAGCCCGGTCGCCCGCAGCGCGCTGGCGTGCTCTGAGGCCGAGGAGAGGCTGATGCCGACCGCCCGGGACAGCACCGTGGTGGTCAACCCACCCTCGGCTGCGAGGCGGCACAGGACCAACGCCCGGGTGACGCCGAGCAGCCGGCCGAGGGCGTCACGGTCGGCGGTGGCCGGACGCGCGGGCATCGCCGACGGGTAGACGAGCAGGATGGGGCGACCCGGCTCGGCCAGGACCCGTGGTCGGGGCCCGGCCAGCGGGGAGGGCAGCAGGAGCAGCCCGTGACCGGTGCCGGGTAGGTCCCCGTCCCACCACGTTTGTATCTCCAGCACCGGCTCCCGCCACCTGATCGCCGGGTGCAGGCCCGCGAACAGGCCGGCCAGGCCGTGTTGCGCCAGCTGCCGGCTGGCACAGGTCACCTGCTGGCGGTACGCGGAAACCAGCTCGGACCAGTGCGGCGCGAGGACGGCGTCGAACCAGGTGCGGACGGCCCCGCCGAACAGGTCCAGCACCTCCGGGTCGGCCGCCGCGAACCGTCGCCGCAGCGGGGTGGCCGCGACGTCCCCGTACGCGGCGACGACCTCGTCGCGTACCCGCCGTGCCGGGGTGGCCTGGATCGCCTCCAGCCCGGCGGTGAGCGACTCCACCCCGTCGAAGGGCGTGACGAAATCCGGCAGACGCCCCCGTGCCGGCAACAGGTGTCGCAGGATCGCGGTGGCGGCCTGGGCGGTCCCCGTGCTCTCGACAGCTGCCGCTCGCTCGGCCAGGGCCGGCGCCATCATCGCGACAGTCGGGTCGCGCAGCCACTGCCCGGCCAGCAGCGCGGTGCCGACCGGGTGCAGCCGGGCGCCGAAGCGCACCCGGCAGAGATCCGCCGACCCGAGATGGAGGCGAAGCATGGGAGACAGCCTGCCCTGCTTCGCCCAGGACCGAAAGGGTTGTTTCCCGAATCGGCCACCTCCAGGGTGGACGGCGGGGTCGACGGGGGGTGGCCGACGTGCGGCCGACGGTGGCAGTGTTGACGGGGCTCTGCCCCACCGTCGTGGCTGCAGCTTGTGCTGAGCGGGGGCAACCCTCGTCGGCCCCGACCACCGCAGCCTCCGCGTCGAGCTGACGCCCCGGCGACGAACACCCGACTACAGGCGCAGCAGCATCCGGGTGTTGCCCAGCGTGTTCGGCTTGACCCGCTCCAGGTCCAGGAACTCCGCGACACCCTCGTCGTACGAGCGCAGCAGCTGCTCGTACACGGGTTGCGGCACCGGTGCGCCGTCGATCTCCTGGAAGCCGAACGCGCCGAAGAACTGCGTCTCGAAGGTGAGCACGAAGATCCGTGCCACGCCCAGCTCCCGGGCCGCGTCGATCAGCTCGCTGACCAGCCGGTGCCCGATTCGCTGACCGCGACACGACGGGTCCACCGCGACGGTGCGGATCTCGGCCAGGTCCTCCCACATCACGTGCAACGCGCCGCAGCCCACCACGACGCCGTCCTCGGCGCGGACCGCGACCCGGAACTCCTGCACCTGCTCGTAGAGGGTGACGGTGGCCTTGCTCAACAGCCGCCGGTCGTCGGTGTAGGTGTCCACCAGACGCCGGATGCCTCGGACGTCCCCGGTGCGGGCCCGCCGCACCATGATCTGATCCGCAGTCTGCGCGCTCACTCGTCCGCCGGCACGTCCACGCACGGACCGGCCGCCCACCAGGGCTCGACCAGCTCCAACGTCTCGTCGCCGAACGGGTTGACCCCGGGGCCGGCGCCGAGCGCGTGCCCCAGGTGCACGTGCAGGCACTTCACCCGGCCGGGCATCCCGCCGGCCGAGATGCCGGCGATCTCCGGCACCTCGCCGATCGCCTCCCGGCGGGCGAGGTAGTCCTCGTGCGCGGCGCGGTAGTGGGCGGCCAGCTCGGGGTCGGTCGTCAGCCGGTCCGCCATCTCCTTCATCAGCCCCGCCGACTCCAGTCGGCTGCACGCCGCCGTGGCTCGGGGGCAGGTCAGGTAGTAGAGCGTCGGGAACGGTGTGCCGTCGGCCAGGCGCGGGGTCGTCTCCACCACGTCCGGAAGGCCGCACGGGCACCGGTGGGCGACCGCCCGGGTGCCCCGGGGTGTGCGACCGAGCTGCGCGGCCACCGCTGCCAGGTCGGCCTCGGTCGCGGGCTCCCGCTGCGGCAGGGGTACGGAATCCGCCGCCGGCTCCGACGGTGGTACGACAGTCACGGTGCCCATCTCTCCTGGTGCGCTGATCGGTGGTTCACTTGCCCGGCTGCTGGTTGTCGGCCGCCTGCACGCTCGACCAGAGCGTGTCGTACCAGGTGGTCGGCCCGGCTGGTGGCGTTGAGCCGGCCGACTTCCCGGCGTCCCGGGCCGCGCCCTCCGGGTCGTGCAGCACCACCATCATCTTTTCGCCCGGTTCGCCCATGAAGAACCGCTCCCGAGCCTGCGTCTTGATGTACGCCGGGTCCTCCCAGTTGGCCGCCTCGGCCGCGAGCTTGGCGATCTCCGCCTCCTGCGCCGCCTGGGCCGCCTCCATCCGCTCGATGTCGGCCTGCTGGTCCAGGTAGACCCGGACCGGGTACGTGTAGGCCAGCGCGAGCGCGATCAGGACCGCGAAAAGCACGGTGGCCCGACCGGTGAAGCGACGGGGGTGGGGTGCGACGAGCCGTTTGACGGACCCACCGGCGGCGGTACGCCGAGCGGCGGCCGGACGATTCGCCGAGCGCACACCCTCGGCGCCCCGGGCCGCGCCCGGTGCCCGACCAGCGGCGGTACGGGGTTCGGCGCGTACGCCGGCCTCCCGCACCGATCCCCGCGTGGAGCGGCCTCCGCCCGGCCGACCGGACTGACCCGGCCGACGGGCGGGACGCTGACCACCCGGTGTGCGGCGCTGCTGCATCGTCACACCCCTCCCCCGAGGCTTCGTGCGTTACAGGGTTTGTCGGGAAGCCCCGCGGCGGGGCTTCCCGGCAGCGTCTCAGGCCGAACGGTAGCGCGGGAACGCGCCGGCGCCCGCGTAGCGCGCCGCGTCGGCCAGCTCCTCCTCGATCCGGAGCAGCTGGTTGTACTTGGCGACGCGGTCCGAGCGGGCCGGCGCGCCGGTCTTGATCTGGCCACAACCGGTGGCGACCGCCAGGTCGGCGATGGTGGTGTCCTCGGTCTCGCCGGAGCGGTGGCTCATCATGCACTTGAAGCCGGCCCGGTGGGCCAGGTCCACCGCGTCCAGGGTCTCGGTCAGCGAGCCGATCTGGTTGACCTTGACCAGGACCGCGTTCGCGGACTTCTCCGCGATGCCGCGGGCGATCCGCTGCGGGTTGGTGACGAACAGGTCGTCACCGACGATCTGCACCCGGTCGCCGATCGAGGCGGTCAGCGTCTGCCAGCCGCTCCAGTCGTCCTCGGCCAGCGGGTCCTCGATCGACACGATCGGGTACTCGTCGGCCAGTTTGGTGTAGTAGGTGCTCATGTCCTCGGCGGACTTCGCGGCACCCTCGAAGGTGTAGGTGCCGTTGTCGAAGAACTCCGTGGCCGCCACGTCGAGCGCGAACACGATGTCGCTGCCGAGCCGGTAGCCGGCCTTCTCGACCGCCTCGGCGATCAGGTCCAGGGCCGCCGCGTTCGTCGGCAGGTTCGGTGCGAAGCCACCCTCGTCACCGAGGCCCGTCGACAGGCCCTTCTTCTTCAGCACCGACTTCAGCGCGTGGTAGACCTCCGCGCCCGAGCGCAGCGCCTCCCGGAAGGTGGGCGCACCGATCGGCGCGATCATGAATTCCTGGATGTCGACGTTCGAGTCGGCGTGCGCGCCACCGTTGAGGATGTTCATCATCGGCACCGGCAGGAGGTGCGCGTTCGGGCCGCCCAGGTAGCGGAAGAGGCTCAGCTCGGCGCTGCCGGCAGCGGCCTTCGCCACCGCCAGGGAGACCCCCAGGATGGCGTTCGCGCCCAGCTCCGACTTGCTGTCGGTGCCGTCGATGTCGAGCATCTTCTGGTCGATGAGCCGCTGCTCGCTGGCCTCGTACCCGATGATCTGGTCGACGATCTTGTCTTCGACGTTGGAGACCGCCTTCTCCACGCCCTTGCCCTGGTAGCGGTCGGCGTCACCGTCGCGCAGCTCGATCGCCTCGAACGCGCCGGTGGAGGCGCCGGAGGGCACCGCGGCGCGAGCCACCGTGCCGTCGTCCAGGCCGACCTCGACCTCGACCGTGGGGTTGCCCCGCGAGTCGAGAATCTCCCGGGCGACGATTCCCTCGATGGTTGCCACTGAGTCGCTCCTCGTTGTTGTAATCCGGTCCGTGGGTGGGCCGCGACGGTGCGGCTGAGGCAGGTGTTGAACGCAGCGTATCGGGCCACGGGAAACGGCACGGCGTCGCCCGCGCACCCGAGTCGCCCCGCACTGACGGACATTCCCGGATTTCCGGGCGTCAACCGGCAACGGGTTTGCGCTGCGCGGACCAGATCCACCAGGCTGGTCGGCATGCCCGCCGCCTCGACCACCCTCCGCATGCTCGCCGTGTCGGTCATCGCGTCGCTCACGGTCACTGGCTGTCAGACATTCGAGGACGCCGGAGTCGCCATGGGTCGCTCGGAACTCGTCAACGACCTCGCCGCCCGACTCGACCGGGCGTTGGAGCTGACGTACTCGGCCGACTACCAGCTGCCCGGCGGCCAGAGCGCCGCGATCGTGCAGGCGCAGGACCCGGCCCGCTCCGCGTACACCTATCCGGGCGGGCGGCTCACCGTCACACCGGAGGCGATCACCCGGTGCACGACCACCGGTGCCCGGCCGGAGTGCACCCTGGCCACCCCGCCCACCCCGGGCAGCAAGCCCACAGTGACGCTCTTCGGCGAAGCCAACCAGCAGGGGCTTGTCACACCGCCGGTGGTGGTCGGACTGCTGACCACCGCCGCACTCGACCCACAGGCGGTCATCAAGCAGAGCGACACCACGATCGCCGGACACCACGCCGCGTGTGTGAACGTGGAAAGTTCCTCCGGTGACTTCACCGCCTGCGTGACCACCGAGGGCGTGCTCGGCAGCTTCACCGGGCCCGTCGACGGCAAGCCGATGGAGTTGGCGCTGAGCCGCTACTCCGCGACCGTGGACAACGACGCGTTCGACCCACCGGCCGGCGCCGGCGTCGTGGACAGCCGCCCGGGAGGGTCGTGACCGGCCCGGCCGCCGCTGCCGGGCTCGACCCACCCGCGTCCGCGGCACGACCCGCCGGTTTCCAGCCCGGGGCCGAGCGGGGGCGGCTGCCCGCCCCCGGCGACCTGGCCCTACCGGTGACCGGCGCGAAGCTGCTGACCGACGCCGACGGTCGACCACTCCGCGTCGCCGACCTGCCCGCCGACACCGACTGGGTGCCGCTGGGCACCCTCGACGGGGTGCCCGCCTGGGCCACCGATCTCACCACCGCCGGCACTCTTCCCGGCCGGGCACGTGGCTGGGCGTCGCTCGCCGCCGAGGTGCCGGAGCCACACGCCGCGCTCGCCAGCCGGGCGTTGGCGGTGATCACCTGGCGGCGTACCCACAGGTGGTGTGGCGCCTGCCGCGCCGAGCTGACCGACAAGCCGGGCGAGACCGCGCGGCGGTGCCCCGACTGCGGCCTTTACGTCCCGATGCAGCTCTCCGCCGCGGTGTTGGTGGCGATCACCCGGCCCGGCCCGGCCGGTCGCGCCGAAGAGCTGCTGCTGGTCCGGCACGCCACCGGACCGACCGGGCTGTGGGCACTCGTGGCCGGCTTCGTGGAGGCCGGCGAGACGCTGGAGGCGGCGGTGCACCGGGAGGTCGGCGAGGAGGTCGCGTTGTCCGTCGACCGACTGGCGTACTTCGGCAGCCAGCCGTGGGCGATCTCCGGCCCCGGCGTGCTGCTCGCCGGTTTCACCGCCCGTGCCGCCGACCCGCACGCCGAGCCGGTGGTCGACGGCCGGGAGCTGACCGAAGCCCGATGGTTCGGCGTGGATGCGCTGCCGGCGGAACTGCCGCCCGCGTACTCCATCTCGCGCTGGCTGATCGACGCGACAGTGACCGCCGCACGGCGCTGAACCGCGCGGGCCCGGCGGGCTCCTCAGACGCCGAGCAGAGTACGCAGGTGGCGCGGGGGCGGGCAGTCGTGGGACAGCATCGCGTCGTGCCAGTCGCGCAGCGACACTCCGTCCGGGCGGGCGGCGGCGACCTCGGCGACCTCGCTGTACCCGACGAAGTAGGTGGAGAGCTGGGTGGAGGTGAGCAACGAGCGACGCCACTTGCCGGCCGCCTCGCCCTCCTCCTGGAAGCCGCGCCCGGTCATCAACGCCATCGCCTCCGCCTCGGGCAGGTCCTCGGCGTGCACCAACTGGTCGAGCAGCGCGTTGATGGTCATCCGGAGCTGCATCTTGAGCTGCTGCAACCGCACCGGCAGGCCACCGAAGCCGAGGCCCGTCATCAACTCCTCCGCGTACACCGCCCAGCCCTCGATGAACGGGCCGGACTCGGCCAGCGCACGGACCCGGGTGCCGCCGACGTAGCGGCGCGCGTGGGCGAGCTGGAGGAAGTGCCCCGGCATCGCCTCGTGCACGGTCAGGTTGCGGATCATGTGGTCGTTGTACTCGCGGTAGAACGACTCGACCCGCTGCGCCGGCCAGTCCGTCGGGGTGGGCGCGATGCAGTAGAAGGTCGGCACTGCCGCAGTCTCCAGCGGGCCGGGCGCGTCGCAGTAGGCCACCGCGACACCCCTGGCGAACTCCGGCATCTCCTGGATCACACACCTGTCGTCGACCAGGGTGACCAGGTCGTGGGCGCGGACGAAATCGGTCGCCTCGTCCAGTGTCACACCGGCCAGCTCGACGATTGTCGCGTCGTTCGGGTGCTCGGCGGCGAGCAGGTCCAGCGCCCTGCGTACCGCGGCGTCGTCGGCCGGGCCACCGACCAGCTCGACGGCCGCCTCGCGGATCTCCGCGGTGACCCGGTCCAGGTTGGCCCAGGCACGGCGCTGGATCTCGGCGGCGCCCAACTCGGTGTCGAGGGTGTGCCACAGCCGGGCCTCCCAGCGGCGGCGGCCCAGCCGGGGGTCACGTCCGGGGCCCGCGTCGGCGGCCAGGCCGGCGCGCAGCCACGCGACGAACTCCTCGATCGCGGCGATCGCCGCGGTGGCGGCCGGCTCGACCCGGTCGAGGGCGCTCGGCGCCTGGGCGAGCAGGGCCGGCAGCTCGTCGCGGATCAACGCGGCCGTGCCGGCGAACTGCCCGACCGCCGTCTCCGCGTGGATCCGCGGCATGTCGCGCAGCGTCGAGCGGGCGGTGGCGAGGGCGTCCGGTACGGCGGCGAGCCGACCGGCCAGTTGGGTCAGTCGCACCTCCGCCGGGGCGTACGGGCGGGTCAGCAACGGGTGCAGGAACGATCCGGGGTTGTGCCACAGCGGGTTCCACTCGTGCGACCGGATCTCGGTCAGCTCGAACAGCTCCCGGTCCACGAAGGAGGTCAGCAGCGCGTGGTCGACCTGCTCGTCGACGTCGAGGGAATCCGGGTCCAGCTCGGACAGCGCGTTGGCCGCGTCGGAGAGCATCGCCCGATCGGCCGCGAGCCCGTCGGCGGACAGATCAGGAAGCCGGTCGTCGAACCGGTGGTCGCCGGCGGCGGTGGCCACCCCCGGCCGCGACTCCAGCAACGCCTCGACAACCCGCTCGGCCAGCACCCCAAAGGCTTCCACCCGGCCCACCCTACCGATCACCCCCGACGACGCCGCCGGTTCCGCAGGCTCCCGTCGATGCCCCTCCCACTCCCGTCGATCATGAAGTTGTTGCCGTCCGCCTCGGCGTGTCGTGGCAACAACTTCATGGTCAACGCGGGTCGGGGGGTGGTGGTTCGACGGCGCGGAGGGCTTCGGCGTAGGCGAGGGTCGTGCGGCGGAGGGCCGCTTCCGGGTTGATGCCCGCTTCGCGGGCAGCCGCCACCGTTGCCAGGAGGCTCGCGCCCAGCCTTGCTTCGGC
>NZ_JBSFBM010000148.1:0-16210 GCF_053592955.1 Micromonospora sp. NPDC002411
CGCTGTTCATCTCGGCCGACGGCGTGGCCGAAATCGATCCTGACTGGCACTTCCCGTACTTCGACGAGAACATGGGCCGCGCCGTCACCGAGGGCCACCGCCGGGATCACTTAGGCCAGCTGCTCTCGATGCCCTGGAGCACCGGGCCGGTCTGCTTGCCGTTCAGCCACTCGACCATGCCCTTCCAGAACGTTCCCGCGCCGACGGCGGCCGGCATCAGGTCGGATCCGTCGAAGCGGAAGGTACCGGTCTTGTCCTGCAGGATCTGGACGGAGAGCTTGTCGATCGGGCTGGCCACGTTGGCGATGTCCAGCTTGTTGTTCGCCGTCACCCAGTTGCCGAGCTTCGCGCGGCTGTTGACGTACTCCGCGGAGGCGAGGTAGGTCTGCACCGCCTGGACCTCGGGACGGTCGGCGTAGGCGACGACGAACTCGCCCGCGCCCAGCACCGGCTTGCCCTTGGCCGGGTCGATGGCCGGGAAGTAGAAGGCGAACGCGTCGCCGTCCTCGGCCACCTTGGTGCCCTCGGGGAACTGGTTGGCGTAGAACGACGCCTGCCGGTGCATCGCGCACTTGCCGGTGGTCACCGGCACGCCCGCCTCCTGGAAGGAGGTGGTGGTGATGCTCTTGACGCCGCCGAAGCCGCCGTTGACGTACTTCTCGTTCTTGAGGATGCTGCCGGCGCGGTCGACCGCGTCGACGATCTTCGGGTCGTTGAACGGGATCCCGTGGGTGGTCCACTGGTCGTAGACCTCGGGGCCCTGCGTCCGCAGGATCACGTCCTCGATCCAGTCGGTGGCCGGCCAGCCGGTGGCGTCACCGGACTCGACGCCCACGCACCACGGCTTCGTGCCGCTGGCGGCGATCTTGTCGCTCAGGGCGATGAGCTGGTCCCAGGTGGTCGGAACCTCCCAGCCCTTCTCCTTGAACGTCTTCGGCGAGTACCACACGAAGGACTTCACGTTGGCGCCGAGCGGCACGCCGTAGAGCGTCCCGTTGACGGTGCCGTACTTCAGCCAGTCGGCCGGCATGTTCTGCTCGGCGAGGGCCTTGGTGTCGGCGCTCAGGGACTTCAGCTTGCCGGCGTCCGCGAACCGCTTCACGAGGCCGGGCTGCGGCACGAAGGCGATGTCGGGGGCGTTGCCACCGTCGACCCGGACGGGGAGCTGCGCCTCGAACTCGCCGCTGCCCTCGTACGCGATCTCGATGCCGGTGCAGTCGGTGAACTGCGACCAGGAGCGCTCCAGCAGGTCGGCCTCGGCGTCACGGATGGACGCGTAGATCGAGACCTTCTTGCCGTCGTGACCCTCGTACTTGTCGTATGCCGCGCACTCCGCGGAGCCCGCGTTGCTGCTCTTCTTGTCGCCGCCGGTGCCGCAGGCGGTGGCGCTGAACGCCAGCCCGAGTACGCCGGCGATCACGAAGGCCTGGCGTGGTCTGGTAAAGACCGCCATGCCGTCCTCCTTCCTAGCCGGCGCGGTCGTGCTGGTGACCCGTCGCCGGTCCGATTGGGCGTGCACACATGTAAGCGCTTGCATCCGGCCCGGTCCACCCCCTGTCAGACACGAGCGAGTAACAATCCGGAAACCTGCGGGCTGCCTGGTGGGCGCGCTCCCGGCAAGGATCATGGGCTCTTTCGAAGATTGACGATATCTGTCAGGCTAGGGCCACCTCATCGAAGGTTTTCGACATAGGAGGAGCTGTATGCGAAAGCGGTGGATCAGCCTGCTGGTGACGGGTCTGCTCGTCGGAGGCGTGTTGACGCCGGCGAGCCCGGCGCTGGCCGCACCGACCTTCAAGGTGCCGTTCCCGTGCGGCCAGTCCTGGTCCGGGCAGACCCGGACGGGTCACAGCCCGGCGAACGCCATCGACTTCAACCGCACCGACGACCTCGGCGACCCGGTCGTGGCCAGCGCCCCCGGCACCGTCGACCGGGTGACCGACCTCGGCGGCACCAGCTACGGCAAATATGTCCGAATCAACCACGGGGGCGGTTACAGCACCTACTACGCCCACCTCAACGGCTTCAACGTCTCCGTCGGCCAGACTGTCGGCTACGGCAAGGTGCTCGGCTGGGTCGGCAGCACCGGTGGCTCGACCGGCCCGCACCTGCACTACGAGCAGCGCCTCAACGGCGGCGACATCCAGGCGCGCTTCAACGGCGCCCTCGCCCTGTACTGGGGCACCAAGACCTACACCAGCGACAACGGGTGCTCCTCGGGCAGTGGCAACGGCACTGTCGACACCAGCGGCACCGCGTTGACCGTCCGCTCCGGCCCCGGCACCGGGTACGCCTCGGTGGGCACCGTCGCCGACGGCACCCGGGTGACCATCGCCTGCCAGACCAGTGGCACCACTGTCACCGGCACGTACGGCACCAGCTCGATTTGGGACCGGATCGGCTCCGGCAGGTTCATCGCCGACGCGTACGTGTACACCGGGCACGACGGCTACATCCCGGGCGTTCCCCGCTGCTGAGTGCGACGGGACGACGGTCTCCGGCGGGCGCACCGCCCGTCGGAGACCCTCCGGATCAGGAGTTCAGCTGCCAGATCGACAGGTTCAACGCGGCGGCGAAGGTGACCCAGGCCCAGTAGGGCAGCAGCAGGGCGGCCGCGACCCGGGTCACCCGGGCGAACAGCACCACGGTGAGGCCGATCGCCAACCACATCAGCACGATCTCGGCGAACGCCAGCCCGTAGCGGCCCGCGCCGAAGAACAGCGGCGTCCAGATGGCGTTGAGCACCAGTTGGGCGGTCCACGCCCAGAGGGCGAGGGAGAAGCCCACCCGCCGCCACACCAGCCAACCGGCAACCGCGATCAGGGCGTACAACAGCGACCAGACCGGGCCGAACAGCCACGAGGGCGGCGCCCAGCTGGGCTGCCGCAGGCTCGCGTACTCGTCGGTGGTGCCCTGCACGCCCAGCCCGCCGATGGCGGCCGCGACGAAGACGGCCGCCGCGAAACCGGCGAGGGCCCACCACTGTCGCCGGCCCGAGGCCGTCGGAGCGTCCCGAGATGTCTCCATAATCAAGATGTTTCCGGATCGCGCCGGGTCAAACCGCCCAGACAAGAAAGCGCCGGGATCGCCGCCACCGGTGCTCCTGTCGGGAGGACGGAGTTCCGGTCACGGCGACCCCGGCGGGTCCCGGTGTTAGGAAGTGAGCGCGTCAATTGAAGATGCTGACACCACCCGGGCCGACCAACAGCCCGACAACGATGAGGACGATGCCCCACAGGATCTGCCGGCGGAACAGCGCGAGGATGCCGGCGACCACGAGTACGACTGCGAGAATCCAGAGAATCAGCTCCATGACCTCTGACTACCCGACTGGCCGATCGCGGAAACCTGGTCGGTGTCAAGTTGATCGCCGACGTGGAAGACGCTGTACGCCTGCTTGATCACCGGGTGCGCGACGTTGCGGACGCGTACCCCACCGGGGGTGGTGCCGCGCTCGGTGCCGGCGTGCGCGTGCCCGTGCAGGGCCAGCGCCGTGGGGGCCGAGTCGATCGCCTGCCCCAACTGGTACGACCCCAGGAACGGGTAGATCTCCAGCGGTTCGCCGACCAACGTGTCCGGCACCGGTGAGTAGTGGGTGAGCGCGACGAGCATGTCGCAGTCCAGCGAACGGAGCGCAGTGCCGAGGCTCTCGGCGCTCTCGTTGGTGGTCCGGACGAACGCCTTCATCTCCGGCTCACCGAAGTCGCTCGCGCACCGCCCGGCGAACCCGCCGCCGAAGCCCTTCACGCCGGCGATGCCGAGCCGGCCGCCGGCGCAGTCCAGCACGACGCCGTTGCCCTCCAGCACTGTGATGCCCGCGTCCTCCAGCACCTTGACCACCTGCGGCACCTGGTCGCACTGGTGGTCGTGGTTGCCGAGCACGGTCACCACCGGCACTGCCAGGCCGCCGAACTCCTCCGCCACGCAGCGCGCCTCGGCCTCGGTGCCGTGCCGGGTCAGGTCACCGGCCAGCAGCAGCACGTCGGCGCAGTCCGGCAGCTCCTCCAGCGCGGGGCGGAACCGTCCGACCACGTCCTCGTCCAGATGTACGTCGCCCACGGCGGCGATCCGGATCACCATGGAACCTCCCTCAGGGCAGTTGCTCGATCTCCGTGGGCGCGTGCGTGCGGATCACCCCGATGTCGCTGGTGATCGGCACGTCCGGGAAACGCTCGGACACCCGGCGCAGGATCTCCTCGCGCCGGTGCGGGCTCTCCACCTCGCCGTTGAGCACGATGGCGCGTTCCCGGCGGACCACGGTGATCCCTTGTTCGGCGACGGCGGGGTCCTCGGCGAGGAGCCGTTGGATCTCCGCTTCGACGTACTCGTCCGGTGGCCCGGCGTCGATGTCGCGATGGTGGGTCACGATGTCCCCTCTCCGGTCGGGGTGCCGGTGCCCGGCACCACCTCCAGCCGGTCCAGCAGCACGAGGAACGCCTCGGCGTACGGCGAGTGCTGCGTCTCCTTGCGTACCCGCTCCCAGTCGATCTGTTCCCGTAGCGATCGGGCCAGCGGCAGGCCACGGGCGAAGTCGCAGTAGTGCTGCGAGAAGCTCAGCAGCTTGTGCACCATCAATTGGGTGGCCGACAGGACCGGCATGTGGATCGCGTCCACCGGCCGGATGACTGTGTCGGCGAACGTCTCCTCGGTCACCGGCGTCTCGATCGGCCGGTGGATCAGGTCCACCATCCGGCCGTCGTCGAAGACCTTGACCAACCAGTCCTCCGGTGGGCGCTCGGCCACGAACCCGGCGGCCACCAGTGCTTCCAGCGCCTGCTCCACGTCGGTCTCCCGGATCAGGAAGTCGACGTCGTGGTCGCTGGAGTGGCCTCCGTGGGCGTAGACGGCGAAGCTGCCGCCCAGGGCGAACGGAATCTCGGACTGCTTGAGCACGGCGGCGACCTTTTTCAGGGTGTGCACCAGACTCTCGTCCCCGCGCTCAGCCATCTGGTTCTCCCGTCGTCGTATAGGTGGACCGGCGGTTGGATTTCGAACTCCGGTACCCGGCATTCCGGTCGGCCACACCTGCTGGCGTCGCGGTCAGGTGTCAACAGGGATGAACCACTACAAACCTCGCGGCGTAGGTGCGTGGGTCGGATAGCCTGTGGAAGGTGGCCAGATCATCGGGGATGCGTCGACGCAGGGCCCGGTTGCGCACCGTCGCCCTGATCGGGATCGACGGCTCCGGCAAGACCACCCAGGCGCACCGACTGGCCGACGCGCTGACCGCGGCCGGCCGCCCGGCGACGTACCGGCGCAACGCCAGCGGACGGCGATGGCTCGGTCGGCTCGCCCATCGGCTCGGCCGACCCGACGCGCAGCGGCTCGTCGGGCGGGACGGCGTACTGGCGGTGGAGTCCGTGCTGCGCTGGCTCGCGATCGCCGTCGCTCTGATCAGTTGCCTGCTCACCGGCCGGACAGCGGTGATGGACCGCTACTCGGCCTGCCAGTACGCGAGCATCCGCGCACACGGCGGGCAACGCTGGGAGCGGCTGGCGCGGGCCGGTTACCGGCTCTTCCCGACGCCGCAGGTGACCTTCCTGCTCTCCGTGGACCCGGCGGAGGCGTACCGGCGGATCGAAGAGCGCGGCACCGACCACGAGACGATGGGCTGGCTGACCGCCGCCGACACCGCCTACCGGGCCCTCCCCGAATACCCGAGTTTCGTGCTCGTGGACGCGGGTCGCCCGGCCGAGGAGGTCAGCGAGCAGATCCAGGCGCACCTGGAGACCTGGCTGCCGCCCTCCTCGGACCAGCCGCGGGACGCGGGCCCGTTGGCGACTCAGGCCCGCCCGTAGACCGGCACTGTGGCGCCGCTGGTCGGCGCGGACTCCGCCGACGAGAGGAAACGGATCACCGGGGCTATCTCCGCCGGGGTCACCCAACGCGAGTGGTCGGCGTCGGGCTGGGCGGCCCGGTTCGCCGGGGTGTCGATGACGCTGGGCAGCACTGTGTTGCAGCGCACCCCACGGTGCCGGTACTCCACCGCTACCGCGTTGGCGAAGGCCAGCACCGCCGCCTTGGCCGTCACGTAGCCGGCCGCGCCCGGGAACGGGGCGACCGCCGCGCGGGCCGAGACGCAGACCACCGCGCCCTGACCGGTCGACATCAGGTGCGGCAGCGCGGCCTGGGTGACCAGGTAGGTCGGCCGCAGGTTGACGGCGAGCATCCGCTCGAAGACCTCGACCGGCGTCTCGTGCACCAGGCCACCGCTGGCGTACCCGCCGACCAGGTTGACCACGGCCCGCAGCGGCGCCGTGGGTTCGCCGGCGGCGACATCGACCGCCCGCGTCACGTCTACCGGATCGCTCAGGTCCGCGACCAGTCGAACCACACCAGCCGCCGGCTCCGACCCGGGCCGGGCATCCCGCTTCGGTACGACCACCCGCCAGCCCGCCTCGACGAATGAGGCGACGACCGCCCCGCCCAGCCCGCCGCTCCCGCCGGTAACCAACACACTGCCCACCACCATCCCCCCACGCTAACCCCCACCCCCTCCCCGCGCGCCCCCTCCGTCGATCATGAAGTTTTCGCCGCGACACGCCGAGCCGGGTGGCGACAACGTCATGATCGAGGTCTGCCGTCGGCAGAGTGGTTGGGTCGTGGGGCGGTCGGGGGCGCAGGATCGGCGGATGCGGATTCTGATTCTCGGTGGCACCCGGTTCCTTGGGCGGGCACTGGCCCGGCTCGCCGTCGCGCAGGGACACGACGTCACGTGCGCCGCTCGTGGTGTGTCCGGCGCCGTTCCGGCCGGGGCCACGTTGGTGCCGGTCGACCGGGACGACCCGGACGCGCTGGTGCCGCTCGCCGGCGACGGCTTCGACGCCGTGATCGACGTGACCCGCCAGGTCAGCCACGCCCGGCACGCGCTCGCCGCGCTCGCCGACCACGTCGGCCACTGGTCGTTCGTCTCGACGATCTCGGTGTACGCCGACAACACCACCCCGGGCCAGACCGCTGTCGACGCGCCGGTGCTGGCAGCGGCCCCGCCGGACGTGGACGGACCGGTCGGCCCGGACCACACCTGGTACGGCGAGTGCAAGGTGAGCATCGAGCAGGCGGTGCGGCAGCGGGTGGGCGTCGGCCGGTCGTTCATCTGCCGGGCGGGGCTGATCGTCGGCGTCGAGGACCCGAGCGACCGCTTCCCGTACTGGGTGCGGCGGCTGGGGGCCGGTGGCGAGATCCTCGCGCCCGGACGCCCGACCGACCGTGTGCAGTTCGTGGACGTCGCCGATCTGGCGAGCTGGCTGCTGCACGCCGCCGGGACCCGCCTCGGCGGCACGTACGACGGCATCGGGCCGGCGATGACCCGGGCCGACTTCCTGGCCGGGGTGGCCGCCGGGCTGGACGTGGCCGACCCCGCCCTGACCTGGGTCGATCAGGACTTCCTGACCTCGCACGATGTGCGCGAGTGGTCGGGGGAGCGGGCACTGCCGCTCTGGGTGCGACTGCCGGAGTCCGGTGGCCTGATGGACCGCGACGCTCGACCGGCTCTGGCAGCCGGGTTGGCGGTCCGTCCGTTGTCCGACACCGTTCGGGCGACCGCGTCCTGGATGGCAGCACAGCCGGACGCCGTACGGCAGGGTGGTCTCGACCCGGCGGATGAGGCGGCGGTGCTGCGGGAGTGGCAGGCTGTGCGGGACCGGTGATCCCGGCTGCCGACACTTCCCCCACCCGGACAGTCATAGTTGACGCTCACGCCTGGTGAAAGTAAGTTTCATCCGTGGCGAAGAGTCCGAAGATTTCTGCGAGTCAGGAGCCCGGTGGGCTCATCGTCCACATCAGCGGGCTGTTGCCATCGCTGTCGCCCGCCGAGCAGCGGGTTGCCCGGCTGGTCGTGTCCGACCCGGCTGCCGCCGCGCGGCGGACCATCACCGACCTCGCCACCGCAGCGGAGACATCCGAGGCGACCGTCATCCGATTCTGCCGTTCGGTGGGCATGGACGGTTACCCCCAACTGCGCATCCGCCTCGCCGCCGAGGCCGCCCGCCGGATCGAACCGCCGGACGCCCGGGTGGTCGGCGGTGACATCCCGCCCGGTGCCGACCTCGCACAGATCATCGCCACCATCGCGTTCAACGACGCCCGAGCGGTCGAGGAGACCGCCGAGCAACTCGACCCCGCCGTCTGCGAGCAGGTGGTCGAGGCGATCAGTGGCGCCGGTCGGATCGACATCTACGGCGCCGGCGCCAGCGGGTTCGTCGCCTCGGACTTCCAGCAGAAACTGCACCGCATCGGCCGGATCGCCTTCTACTTCCCGGACGTGCACACCGCGCTGACCTCCGCGGCCCTCCTCGGCCGGGGAGACGTGGCGATCGGCATCTCGCACACCGGCACCACCTCCGACGTGATCGAGGTGCTGGAGCAGGCCCGAACGCGGGGTGCCGTCACAGTGGCGCTGACCAACTTCCCCCGGTCACCGATCACCGACGTGGCGGACTTCGTGTTGACCACGGCTGCCCGCGAGACCACCTACCGCTCCGGCGCGACAGCCAGCCGGCTGGCCCAGCTCACAGTGGTCGACTGCCTCTTCGTCGGCGTGGCGGCCCGCAACCGGGCCCGGGCCCGTAAGGCACTCGAGGCGACCGCCGAGGCGGTCCAGTCGCACCGGGTGGGTGCCAACCGGAGGCGGGCATGACGGCCGGGGCGGTGGAACCGGACAAGGACATGCCAGCGTCGCCCGCCCGCCCCACCGTCCGGGTGGGCGCCCCCACCGAACGGCGCAACCCCCTCAGCGTCGACCTCGACCTGATGTCGACCCGCGACGTCCTCACCGTGATCAACGAGGCGGACCGGCGGGTGCCGGCGGCGGTCGCCGCGGTGCTCGACGAGATCGCCGCCACCGTCGACCTGGCAGTCGCGGCCCTGCGCGGCGGTCACCGGGTGCACTACTTCGGGGCCGGCACCTCCGGCCGCCTCGGTGTGCTCGACGCCGCCGAGCTGGCCCCCACCTTCAACTCGCCCCGGCACTGGTTCTGCGCCCACCTCGCCGGTGGCCCGGACGCCATGTGGCGGGCCGTCGAGGACGCCGAGGACGACGACCGGGGCGGAGCGGTCGAGGCGGCCAGTTGCGTGCGTGCCGGTGACGTCGCGGTCGGCCTGGCGGCCAGCGGACGCACCCCGTACGTCCTCGGGGCGCTCGCCGCGGCCCACGCCAAGGGTGCTTCGACGGTGCTGCTCTGCGCCAATCCGGAGGCGGAGGCCGCCCGGTCGGTCGACGTGTTCATCGGGGTGGACACCGGACCCGAGGTGGTCACCGGGTCGACCCGGATGAAGGCGGGCACGGCGCAGAAGTTGGTGCTCAATGCGTTCTCGACAGCCGTGATGGTGCGACTGGGTCGGGTCTACTCGAACCTCATGATCGATATGGTCGCCACCAACGCGAAGCTCCGCGGACGATTGATCTCGATTCTGGTCGAGGCCACCGGCTGCTCCGAGCAGGTCTCCCAGAAAGCCCTCGCGGAGGCCGGCGGTGACCTGAAGACGGCGCTCGTCAGCCTGGTCTCCGGGGCCGAGGTCGACGCCGCCCGGGCCGCGCTGGCCCGTTCCGCCCACCAGGTACGCGGCGCCCTCGCCCTGCTCGCCCGCTGACGCCCGCTCCGGGGGAGCGGGAAGCGAAAGGCCCCTCGGATTGTTCATCTGGCCGGGGGGTAATAACACTCCCGATGGATGAACCGACCGGTCCGCCGCTGCGTATCTGCCAGTGACCAGGATCGCAGCGTGGTGGTGACCCGGGTCGCTGTGCCCCCACGGCTGGCGGTGTTGCCATGGTGCGGTGACCCGTGCGTGGTGCCCAACGGAGAGCCGCCCGAACGGGGTGCTGACAGCAAACATGGACCGTGCTCTCAGCTAGTACTCAGGCATTCGTGACACTTTCGACTCACGAGACGGAATCCCCGACACGTCTCATCTGTTGTGTAGGTGTCAGCACCGCTGGGCACAGCAGAAGTTACCAGGGGTTGACGGACGTGGGGAATGGCAAGGAACCGGGCAACCGGCGCGAGCGAGGGGACCGTGGGCAACGTGGACAAGAACATCGGCATGCGAACCGACGAGGTTGCCGAGGAGCGCGACCTGGTCGGCGTCTACCTGCACGAGATCTCCCGGACGCCACTGCTGGACGCCGCCAAGGAGGTCGATCTCTCCAAGGCGATCGAGGCCGGCCTCTACGCCGAGCACCTGCTCGGTGAGGATGCCGTTCCCGCCGGTGTCGACCGGGCCGACCTGGAGTGGCTGGTCGTCGAGGGGGAGCGCGCGAAGGACCTCTTCATCCGCGCCAACCTCCGGCTGGTCGTGTCGATCGCCCGGCGCTACGTGCGCTCGGGGATGCCCATGCTGGACCTGATTCAGGAGGGCAACACCGGCCTCGTCCGGGCGGTCGAGAAGTTCGACTACGAGCGCGGCTACAAGTTCTCCACCTACGCCACCTGGTGGATCCGACAGGCGATCAGCCGGGCGATCGCCCAGCAGGAGCGCACCGTCCGTCTGCCGGTGCACCTGGTCGAGGACGTCAACCGGATGCGCAACGTGGCCCGGCAGCTGACCCGTGAGTTGGGCAGCGACCCGGAGCCGGAGCAGATCGCCAACGCCCTCGGCGTCACCGTCGAGCGGGTGAACGAGCTGCGCCGCTGGTCGCAGGACACCGTTTCGCTGGACACCCCGGTGGGCGACGACGGCGACACGAACCTCGGTGACCTGGTCGCCGACAGCGACGCGCCGTCGCCGGAGGACATCGTCCTCAGCGGCCTGGAGCGGCAGCGCATCGAGGGGCTACTCAACCACCTCGACGACCGGTCCGCCGGCATCATGCGGGCCCGCTACGGGCTGGAGGACGGCCGGGAGCACTCGCTCACCGAGGTCGCCTCCCGGTTCTCGCTGTCCCGCGAGCGGATTCGACAGCTGGAGATCCAGGCGCTCGGCCGGCTGCGCGAGCTGGCCCGGGCAGAGGGGCTGCAGGCAGCCTGACCTGGTAGTAATGACGGCGAACGGCCGGCGTCCGATAGGGGGACGCCGGCCGTTCACCGTCTTCTGACGTCTAGCGGACCCGGCCGTAGCCCTGGATGGGCATCATGTTCATGCCCCGCTTGAGCACGTTGCGGCCGGCGCTCGGCGCGTCGATCACCTGACCGTCGCCCACGTAGAGGGCGACGTGCCCGAGCCCGCTGTAGAACACCAGGTCACCCGGCCGTAGGTCACTCCGACCGATGTGGGCGACCGCGCTCCACTGCATCCGCGTGTTGTGCGGCAGCGACCGACCGGCCGCCCGCCAGGCCGCTGAGGTGAGCCCGGAACAGTCGTAGCCGTTCGGCCCGTCGCTGGCCCACACGTACGGCTTGCCCAGCGCCCCGAACGCGTAACGCACCGCGGCACCCGCGTCACCTGCCACCGCTGGCACGTTCTTGGCCTCGGCAGCCGCGGCCTTGGGTTCGGGTCGCTCGGTGGCCGTCCCGTACGCCTGCCGACGCATCTCGTACAGCCTGGTCAGATCCTGCTCGATCTGCTTCTTGGCCGTCGAGAGCTGCCGGGCCTGCGCGGCCTGTTTGGTCAGCGTGGTGTCCAGCCGGGCCTTCTCGTCCAGCAGCCGTCGCTGGTCGGCCGTATAGCCGGAGATGCGCTCCTGCCGCTGGCGGGTCAGCTGGTCGAGTGTGCCGAGGCGGTCCAGCAGCGCCGTGGCGCCCTCGGAACCCAGCAGGGCGTCGGCGGTCCGCAGACTGCCGCTCTTGTACGCGGTGCTGGCCAACTCGGCCACATCAGCCTGGCTCTGCTTGGCCTGCTGTTCCAGCGGGCCGATGCGGGCCTGTAATCGGGCCACCGCGGCTTCGTTTGTCTTGATCTCCTCACGCAGCTTGTTGTACGACTCGACGACCCGCTCCAGCTCGGTCGAGGACGCCTCGATCCGGCGGGTCAGGTCGGCGGGGGACGGCTCGGCGTGGGCCACCGCCGTCGGGGCGAGCAGCGCGGCCGACATGCCGGCCAGCGCCATGGTGCGCAGCAGGTTTCTCAGGGATGACAAGAGCGGAAGGCCCCTCTCCCACGGCCGCCGGGGCTGCTGACGCCCTCGGCGACACCGGCCGGGGCCACCCGGGCGGACGGCACTGGGCCGGACCGGCTCGCCCAACCTAACCCGGGACGGCTGTCGCTCGCAGTTGAAGCAGGGGCGAATGTTGGCGAAGTGGCCGGGCGTATCAGTGCGTCGGGTGGCGTCATCGTGACTGATGACGCGTGAAAAGAGGGGTGAACCGTCCGTTCGGCGAGGTATTGACGGATACACGACTTTCGTCGTTCCGGGCGTATGCCGCCGGATATCTGGTCGCCATAACCGATAAAACCTGAAATGGATGCTGTTTCTCGGCGATGTCACCGGTTGGGGCAACGGTCGAGAGTCGACAAATACACAGGTCAGCTGGCGGCACCGCAACACAATGAACGGAGCCGGGAATCCCGTCGACAGGTAGCAATGCCTGCCCGGGGCCACCTCGGCCAACCGTCCCCCGCGGGAGGAACCGTGGAACGTGAAGGCGCAGGAACGCGGCCGCCGCGAACGGCGCCGGGCACCCGGTCGACACTGCTGTACGCGCGGCCCGGCATCATCGTGACCGTCGACCGGTTCACCGCCGGTCGAACCAGCTACCAGGTGACCGACCTGACCCACCTGCGTACCACCCGAGGCCCGCACGACCGGATCGCCGTCCGGGCCGTCGTCGTCACCACCAGCATGCTCGGCGGTGTCGGGCTGCTCCTCGGCTTCACCGGGGGTCTGCACCGCCTGACCGCCGGGGCGTACCTCATTCTCGGCGCGGTGTTCCTGCTACCGGCCGCGCTGGCCATGGTCGGTGATCGCTGGCGTCCACCGCCCTACGAACTGTGGGGGTGGTACAGGGGAGCCGAGGTGCTGCTGTTCAGCGCCGACGACGAGCGGCAGTTCGGCCAGGTCACACGGGCCCTGCTGCGGGCCCGGGAGGTCAACCGGTACGGCGGGTGGGTCGACCCCCTCGCCTCGGCCGAACCGTGGCGGCCGAACCGTTGACCCGACGGCGGTGGGCCGACGTCGAATCGGCGTTGGCCCACCGGCCGCTCAACTGGCGACAGGCTCCGGAGTCCGTTCCTGCCGCGGCGCGGCCACCCAGGCGCTGACCCGGCGCTCGGCGTAGAAGGAGACGAACGGCACGGTGCCGGCCAGCATCACCAGCAGCATCCGCTTCAGCGGCCAGTCGGCACGGCGGCTCAGGTCGAACGCGGCCACCAGGTAGATCATGTAGAGGAAGCCGTGCGCCGGCCCGATCGTCTCGACCACGACCGGGTTGTCGAACGCGTACTTCAGCGGCATGCCGATCACGACCAGCAGGATCAGCACCACGCCCACGATCCAGGCGATCACGCGGTACCGGGTAAGGGCAGCGCCCACCTTCGTCCGTCCTTCCGAGCCCGGCTCAGCCGGGATAGTCACCGGGCCGGGCGCCCGGATTGGCGTTCAACCATGACAGGTAGCGGTTGTAAGCGGCCAGGTCAGTGTCCTCGACGGCGTCGCCGACGGCCGGTGCCCGGGACACCCGCACCGGTCGGCGTACCGCCGGTCGGGAGCCGGCGTCGACCGTCGGCGCCGGCTCGACGGCCGGGTCCGGCGACGGCGCTTCGGCCTCCGCCCCCCGGCGGCGGGCGAGCTTCACCTCGCGCCACCAGACGTAGACCACGAAGCCGGCGAAGATCGGCCACTCGACCGCGTACCCCCAGCTCAGGCTGTTGCCGGCCGCGGCCCGGCTGACCTGCCACCAGCCCAGCCCCAGGAAGCCCAGGGTCAGCACGACCATGGCCACGTGGCGCGCGATCCACGCCGGGGTCCAGAGCCGCCTCATGGCATCGAGGGTACCGGGGGCCGCTCCGGTCTCCGACACCGTGTCGTAGTTGTCGCGTCGCCGCCAGGGTTTGGCCGCACGACGCCTGGGCAATCGTCTAGACGCCAGCCCAAACGAGATCAAGGGGGGCGATCATGACCGGATCGGTACGTGAGGACGGCTTCGCGTCCAGCGGCAACACCGAGATGAGCCCGGAGCAGCGGGTGCCCGAGTGGGGCGGCGACGACCTGGCCGACCCGGCCGGCACCGCGGGCCTCGACGGCGATCTGCCCGGCGTCGACCCGACGGAGTTGACCGACGAGGATCTGATCCGCGAGATGCACAGCCTGCACCGCACCCGCCTCGACACCCTGCGGCACGCGGCGGACTCCGCACTCGCCAACCACCTGCGGCGCACTGCGGAACTCGAGACCGAATACCTGGCCCGCCACCCGGGCCGGGAGGTCGACCCCAGCCGTCTGCGGGACGCCTGATGCCGGCGCGCGCCGTGCGCGGCATGTCCGCGCCACCTGAGGTGGTCTTCAACACGGCCACCGACCCGGATCGCGCCTCGGCCTGGCTGCCGGAGCCGCTGCGCGGCGACGGAAGCCCTGCCGCTGAGATCGACGGCGAGGAACTGCGCGCCCGCTGGGGCGACGGCGACGACTGGTCCGCCGAGATCCGGGTGGAGCCGGCCGATGCCGGCGGCGCCCGGATCCAGCTCGATCTGGCCGACGGGTCGGGCGAGCCCGGTCCGGACCAGTTGGCCGACGAGGCACTCACCAACCTGGCACGCGAGGTTGCCGACAATCTCCAGGCCGGCTGAGCGGGCCACGCGGGACGCCCGGTCCCGCACCACCACGACATGGGAGGAGAACGGGTGAGCGACACCGGCCTGCGAGACAAGGCGGCGCGGTTGCGGCGGGCGTACGCGCCGCACGAACACCGGCCGCTCGGCGGCTACCTGGCGGCGATGGGCGCCTACGCCGGGGTGACCGGCGCGCTCGCCGGTCTGGTCAAGGTGACCGGTCGGCCGGTGCCGGAACGTCCCGCGCCGTCCGACGTGGTGCTGCTCTCCATCGCCACCCACAAGCTGAGTCGGCTGCTGTCCAAGGACGCGGTGACGAGCCCTCTGCGGGCGCCGTTCACCCGTTATGACCGCCCGATCGGTAGCGGCGAGGTGATGGAGCAGGTTCGCGACTCGGGCAGCCCCACCCGGCACGCCATCGGCGAGTTGTTGAGCTGCCCGTTCTGCCTGGCGGTCTGGGTGGCCACGGGGCTGACCGGCGGCCTGGTGCTCGCGCCCCGGCTGACCCGGCTGGTGGCCACCGCGCTGACCGCGGTCGCCGCGTCCGACTTCCTCCAGATGGCGTACGCGACGGCGCAGCAGGCCGCCGAGGGCGGGCACGACGACGACTGACGAGCAGGAGCGGAAGGGGCCGTCGCTGCCGCCGGCCCCTTCCGTCGTACCTGAGTCTCAGCGCTGCATGCCGGACCAGCCGTGCGGCGACTCCGGCTCCCGCTCGTCCTTGTCCGCGCCGGTGATGATGTCCCGGTCCACCGCCGTCTTGTCGTGCTCGTTGGCGAAGTCCGGCTCGGGGGTGGTGTCCCTGCCCTTCGGCGGTTGACCTAGCGCCGGAACCTTCTCGTCGTGGTCCTCGTGGTGGGTCATGTCGGTGTCCCTTCTACGGTCGCTCACGCGACGGAGCTGGCAGGTCGCTCACGCGACGGAGCCGCCGAGCAGGTCGCTGGCCTCGTCCACCGAGTACTCGCCCTCGGGCAGCGCGTCGACTCGGGCGAGCAGGTCCGCTGGAAGCTCGGCAGCTACCGCCCGGCGGTAGATCTCGCCCTGGTCGACCCGCTCCTGCGCCCGGAAGACGTCGTCGAGCAGGTCGTCGAGGGCCCGGGTGTCCGGCTCCCCGGCCACTGATGCGTCGTCGGTCACCTCGATCAGCTACCCGGGCCGGAATCGGTCAAACGTCACGCCAGCGGGCCGCCTGCGCCGTCGGCCGATGACCTCATGCGCCTCCTTTGCTCTGCACCCACCCGCGCACCAGTTACGGACCGTGTGCGTCGCATCGGTGGGTGCAGAGCAAAGGCGGCGGCGGGTACTGCGGCGCTCGTCGCGCTCGTCGCGCTCGTCGTCGCGCTCGTCGCGGCGGTGGCCGGCCCGCCTCGGTCACTGGCGGCCGCTGCGTCTGCCTGCGGCATCGCGCAGGTCTCGGCCCGGTCTGGTGCGGTTCGGCGGATACAGACAGCGCCGCCCCCGGCCTTGTGGGCCGGGGCACCCTCGTACTCCCGGTCACCGGGTTGGACGGCCCGGGCGGCGAGCGACGCCGGCAGCGTCTCGCGGTCCAGACCCGGGCCACGTGCGGACC
>NZ_JBSFBM010000149.1:0-16208 GCF_053592955.1 Micromonospora sp. NPDC002411
CAGTCCGCGTCGGCGATCTGCCACCCGGCGAAGTTGGAGTTGCCCAGGTAGCGCACCTTGCCGTCGCGCACCAGGTCGTCCAGGGCGGCGAGGGTGTCGGAACCGCTGCCACCGGGACGCCCCGTCGAGGGTGCTGGCCTCGTCCAACGCGACGGGCACGTTCTGCAGGCCGGCCAGGAACATCAGCATGAACGTGCCGGACGTGGTCCAGACGACCAACGTGATGATCGAGATCATCGCCACGCTGGGGCCGGCCAACCAGTCCCACCAGGTCAACCCGAACGGGCCGCCGTCGGTGAGTGCCGCCGGCGGCGAGTCGACGCCGACGACGCCGAACAGCAGGTGCAGCACACCCCGGGAGTCGGCGAACCACTCCGGCCCGTCGATCCCGAAGAAGCCGAGCAGCGCGTTCACCGCGCCGGAGTTGGCGAAGAGGAACAGGAACACCACGCTGATCGCCACCGAACTAGTGACCGAGGGGAAGTAGAAGGCGCTGCGGAAGAAGCTCTTGCCCTTCAGCATCCGGTTGTTGACGACCAGGGCCAGCCCGAGCGCAAGCACTGTCTGCGCCGGCACCACGATCGCCACGTAGTAGATGTTGTTGCGGATGCTCGTCATGAAGTCGCGGCGGGCCAGCCCGTCCTCGGCGAACAGACGTGTGTAGTTGTCCGCGCCGACGAACGGGACGTCGCCGGTGAAGGGACTGCCCTGGCCGTTCCAGTCGGTCAGGCTGACCCAGAGCGCCATCAGGATCGGCAGCAGCAGGAACAGCCCCAGAATGACGATCACCGGTGCGACGAAGAGCCAGCCGGCGACTGTCTCGTTGCTCCGGATGCCGCCTCGGCGTCGGCGGGGCTCCGACCCCGGCGTGGTCGCCACGGCGGTCAGTGTCTCGGTTGCCATCGTTCCTCCCTCCCTTTCTCGGGCCGACGTGCGGCGGGGCCCAGGCGTTCGCCCGGGCCCCGCCGACACCTCAGCTGCCGCCGAGCGCCGCCTTGGCGTTCTTGTCGAAGTTCTGCAGGACGGTCTTCGGGTCGCCATTGGCCAACCCCTGCAGACCGGTGTCGAGGTCCTTGAGGACGCTGTCCATCTTCGGGGCGTTCACCGGGCCCTGGGCGTACGCGGCGCCGTCGATGAACGGCTTGTCGGCCGGGAAGGCGCTGGTGTACTGCTCGCCCGCGGACTGCCGGGACGGCATGACGCCGAACGCCTTCGCGAAGGCCATCTGCTGCTCGCCGCTGGTCATCGCCTCGACGAATTTGATCGCCTGATCCTTGTACTTGCTCTTGGCGGCGACACCCCAGCACTGGGTGAAGGACAGGGTGCCCTGCCCCTTGGGACCGGCCGGCAGCGCCACCACCTTGTACTTCACGTTCGGGAAGTCGTTCTGCAGGGCACCCTTGATCCAGTTGCCCTCAATGGTCATCACGGCCTTGCCCTTGCCGAACGCCTCACCGGACCAGCCGGCGTCGAGCTGCTTCGGGTACTTCGCCAGGCCGGTGGTGAGCATGGTCTTGACGTACTGGAGGGCGGCCAGGTTCTCCGGGGTGTCGGCCGTGGGCTGCTTGCCGTCCTTGCTCGTCAGCCAGCCACCGTTCTGCACCATGAAGGCGCCGATCCGGTCCCGGGTGTCGCCGAGGGCGAGCGGCACCTGCCCCTTCGCCTTGATCTTCTGGGCGACCGTGGTGAACTGGTCCCAGGTCGTCGGCATGTCGGCGTCGGTCAGCCCGGCCTTGGCCCACAGGTCGGTGTTGATCTGCAGGGCCAGCGTGGAGAAGTCCTTGGGCGCGCAGTAGAGCTTGCCGTCGTACGTGAAGGTGGTGCGCAGGCTCTCGTAGAAGTCACCGGAGTTGCTGATCTTGTCGCCGTACGGTTCCAGGGCGCCGACGCTGGCGTAGTCGGCGAACTGGGCCGCGTCCACGTAGAAGACGTCCGGCGGGGTCCCGCCCGCCAGAGCCTGACCGAGCTGCTGGGTGAGGTCCTGCGCCGGCGTGACCGTCGCGGTGCTGCCGGAACCGCTGGCCCACTTCGCCGCGGCCTCCTTCACCGCAGTGGTCTCGGCGTCACCGGACGAGCCGATCAGGATCTGCAGGCTGGCCGGGCCGCTGGACTGGGCGGTGTCGCCGGATGAGTCGTCGAAGCCGCTGCCGCAGGCCGCGGAGCCGAGGAGCGCGACGGCGGCGAGGCCGGCCACCGCCGCCCGGGTGATGATTCGAGGTGCCATGGGTTTCTCCTGGTGGGGGGTGGGACTACGCGGTGTGCCGCAGCGCCAGCGCGGGCTGGAGCAGCACGGGGGCGGGGGTCTGGTGGTCGTCGTCGAGGACCCCGGTGAGCAGGTCCACGCAGCGGGCGGCGGCCTCGCCCAGCGGTTGGCTGACGCTGGTCAGCCCGACCGCTGCGGCGACCGGTGTGTCGTCGAAGCCGATCACCGACACCGGCGGGTCGATGCCGCGGATCGCCTGGAGCGCGCCGAGGGCGAGTGAGTCGCTGGCGCAGACCACTGCGGTCGGTGCCACGGCGTCGAGCAGGTCGCGCATCAGTCGTTCGCCCTCGGCGATGCCGTCCTCGGTCTCCCGGTGCAGTCCGGTCGGGTCGACGTCGGCCGCGCGCAGCGTGTCCTGCCAGCCGGCACGCCGGTCGTCGCCGACGCCGGAGCCGACCGGCCAGCCGAGGAAGGCGATCCGTCGGTGGCCGGCGTCCAGCAGGTGCCGGGTGGCCCGGGCGGTGCCGGCGGCACCGTCCACGTCCACCCAGGGATGCGCGTCGAGCGTGTCCCACGGGCGGCCGAAGGTCACGAACGGCACGTTCCGGTCGGCGAGCCAGGCGGTACGCGGGTCGCCGTGCGTGGTGCCAACCAGCACGAACGCGTCCAGCTCGTACGTGCCGAGCAGATCGTCGTAGGTGGCGATCTCCCGGTCGTGGTCGGTGGCGGTATAGAGAAGCACCCGGTAGCCGGCGGCGTCGGCGGTCTCGGTGAGACCGTGCAGAAAGCGGTCGAGTACCGAGCCGTTGATTCCGTCGCGGGTCGGCTCGATCCGCGCGGCGATCAGTCGGGACCGGCCGGTGCGCATCTGTCGGGCGGCCTGGTTGGCCCGATAGCCGAGCGCGTTGATCGCGTCCTGGACCCGCTGACGGGTCTCCTGCCGCACGATGTGCGGGCTGTTGAGGACGTTGGACACCGTCTGCCGGCTGACTCGGGCGTGCCGGGCCACCGTCGCTATGGTCACCTTTTCGGCCACTTAATCCCTCTCGCCATCTTGAACGATCCAATTTGGATAAGGCAGGATTAGATCGTTCAAGTTTCTGGAATGTTTCGCACTTTGCACGGCCCGGGTCGCGATGTCAAGACGTCCGCCCCGCACCCCGAGGATCTGGAGCCACACCGTGATCGAACGCCAGCTGCAACCCCTCCTGCACGAGTTGGCCGGGGTGGTCCTCGCCCCGACCAGCGCGCTGGGGGACGCGACAGGGCAGATCCGCCCGACCGGCGTCCAGGGCGTCTTCCACGCCGACGCCCGGGTGCTCTCCCGTGCCGAGTTGCGCGTCGACGAGCGGGAACTCGAAGGGCTGACCCGCGGCGACGACGGCCCACACGGCGCACGGTTCGTCGGCCTGGCCCGCTGGCTCGGCGACCCCACGCCCGACCCGACCGTCCGCGTCGAACGTCTCCGCCGGGCCACCCGCAACGGTCTCACCGAGGAGCTGCGGATCGTCTCCACCGCCACTGTCGGCGTACGGGCCACCGTCACCGTCGACCTCGGCTGCGACCTCGCACCCATCGAAGCCGTCAAGTCCGGTGGCACCACCACCGCGTTGGAAGCCAAGACCGGTCAGCCGGGCCTGCTCACCTGGTCGGCAGCCGGAATCACCGTCACCGTCAGCGCACCGGGCGCGGAGGTGCTGGCCACCGCCGAACGCGCCACCGCGCCCCGGCTGGCCTGGCCGGTCGACCTGCCCCCCGGCGGCGAGACCGTGCTCAGCTGGAAGCTGACCGTCGAAGATCCGCGCGCCGTCGTCATCGGCCCGGCCGGCGACCCCGAGTGGTCTCGGCCCGAGGTGACCGCCGACGACCGCCGCCTGGTCCGACTGCTGAACCGCAGCCTGGACGACCTGCGCGGCCTACGGCTGGCCGAGACCGGCGCGCCGACCGACGTGTTCCTCGCCGCCGGGGTGCCCTGGTTCCTCACCCTGTTCGGCCGGGACAGCCTCTGGGCCGCCCGGATGATGCTGCCGCTCGGCACCGACCTCGCCGCCGGCACCCTGCGCGTACTCGCCCGCAGGCAGGGCACCCGGGTCGACCCGGCGACCGGCGAGGCCCCCGGCAAGATCCTGCACGAGCTGCGCCGGCACGAGTTCACGGTGCCCGGCAACGGCCTGCGCCTTCCACCCGCGTACTACGGCACCGTCGACGCCACAATGCTCTGGGTCAACCTGCTGCACGACGCGTGGCGCTGGGGTCTGCCCGCCGAGCAGATCGAGCCGCTGCTGCCGCACCTGGAGGCGGCGCTGGGCTGGCTCGGCGAGCACGCCGACCCGGACGGTGACGGCCTGGTCGAGTACGTCGACACCACCGGGCACGGACTGTCCAACCAGGGCTGGAAGGACTCCGGCGACGCCGTCCGCTTCCACGACGGCACCCTAGCCACCGCGCCGATCGTGCTGGCCGAGGTGCAGGGGTACGCACACGAGGCGGCGATGAACGGCGCCGCCCTGCTGGACGCCTTCGGCCGACCGGGCGCCGACCGCTGGCGCGAACACGCCGCCGGGTTGGTCCGCCGGTTCCGGGACAGTTTCTGGGTCGACGGCCGGTACGGCCCTCAGCCCGCCCTCGCGCTCGACCGGGACAAGCGCCCCGTCGACTCGTTGACCAGCAACATCGGTCACCTGCTCGGCACCGGTCTGCTCGACCGCGACGAAGAGGCCCAGATCGCCAGGCTGCTCACCACCGACACCCTCACCGGGGGATTCGGGCTACGGACCATGGCCACCGACGACGCCGGCTTCAGCCCGCTGTCGTACCACTGCGGTTCGATCTGGACCCACGACACCGCTATCGTGCTCGGCGGTCTGGCTCGCGCCGGGCACCGCACGGCCGCGCTCGGCCTGGCCGAGGGGCTGCTCAGCGCGGCAGAGGCGTTCGACTACCGGCTGCCGGAGCTGTACGGCGGCGACGACCGGTCACTGCTGCACCGCCCGGTGCCGTACCCGGCCTCGTGCCGCCCACAGGCGTGGGCCGCTGCCGGCGCGGTGCTGCTGCTCCAGGCGGCGACCGGCCTCTACCCGGACGTGCCCGGCGGCACGGTCCGGTTGGCTCCTCTGGCCGGGCCCGAACTGGGCGGGTTGCACGTCGACGGACTGCGCGTCGGCGACGCCTCCGTGACCGTCACGGTCGACCACACCGGCGAAGCCACAGTCACCGGCCTCCCCGCCCCGCTGACCCCAACCGTCCCCACCCAACGCCGCCCCACCACCCCAGCCCTCCACTAACCCCTGCCCCGACCCCCTGCCCTCCCGGACCGCGTCGATCATGAAGTTGTCGTCACCTGACGCGGCGTGTCGTGACGATAACTTCATGATCAACGGGCTCAGGGGTGGGCGGGGTGGGGTCGGGGAGTTAGGGGCGGAGTTCGGTGATCAGCTCTTCGTCGTCTACCGCGCCGGTGGGGTGGAAGCCCAGGGATTCGTAGAGGGCTGCTGCTGGGGTGTTGTCGGGGTGGTAGGAGAGACGGACCGGGGGGTTGCCCTCCCGGGTGGCCAGCCAGGGGGCCAGCGTCTGCACCGTCGCCCGACCGACGCCTTGGCCCTGCTCGGCGGCGTCGATCAGCATTCCGCCGATCCAGTGCGAGCCGTCGTCGTCCACACCCCACATGACGTGCCCGACGACGGTCTCGTCGGCGTAGACGGCCAGGGAGTTCCACACCTCGGAACGGGTGCTCAGCAGCAGGTAACGCGCGCCCAGTGCGGCCACGAAACGGCGTTGGTCGTCGCGCGGGGCGACATCGGCCACCGCCCGCCAGTTGTCGTCGTCGACCGGCCGCAGCGTGACCCGCCGCCCGCTCCGGTCAAGGTGTCCCGAATCGATCATCCGGCGGATGCTACCGGCCGGCGCTCCGAAATCGTGGACAGTTTTCCGTCAGCGCGAACGGAAACTGTCCACGATCTGCGCGGGCTCAGTCGAGCAGGGCGTCCAGGCCGACGGTGAGGCCGGGACGGTTGCGCACCGCGCGGACGGCCAGCAGCACACCGGGCATGAACGACACCCGGTCGTACGAGTCGTGCCGGATGGTCAGCGTCTCGCCGGTACCGCCGAACAGCACCTCCTGATGGGCGACGAGCCCGGTGGCGCGGACGGCGTGGACGCGTACCCCGTCGATGTCGGCGCCGCGCGCACCCGGAACCTCGTCCTTGGTGGCGTCCGGCACCGGGCCGAGGCCGGCCTCGGCGCGGGCCCGGGCGATCTGCCGGGCGGTGTGCGTGGCGGTGCCACTCGGGGCGTCCAACTTGCGCGGGTGGTGCTGCTCGATGATCTCGACGGACTCGAAGTGCCGGGCGGCCCGCGCGGCGAACTGCATCATCAGCACCGCGCCGATGCCGAAGTTCGGGGCGATCACCACGCCCACCTCGGGCTTGTCGGCGAGCCAGCCGCGCACCTGCTCCAGCCGCTGCTCGGTGAAGCCGGTGGTGCCGACCACCGCGCTGATGCCCTGGTCAATGCACCACTTCAGGTTGCCCATGACGACGTCCGGCGTGGTGAAGTCGACGACCACCTCGGCGGTGGCGACGGCGGAACGGTCGTCGCCCTGGTCGATCGACGCCACCAGGGTCAGGTCGTCGGCGGCGTCGACCGCCTTGCAGACCTCGACGCCCATCCGGCCACGGGCACCAAACACACCGACCCGCACCAGCCCGGCGGGGGTCTTCTCCTGCTCGTCAGTCACGGGGCACAACCTATCCCAATCGGGACGTGCCCCTCGGGCCGGATACGGTCGGCTCCACCGCCCGGGACGACCAGGCCGAAAGGGCTCCGCGCGCGCCTGGGTCGAAGCCCACGGCGGGACGACCAGGCCGCGCCGCGATCTCAGACTGCGAAGTCGCCCTCGCCGAAGGGGCCCACGACGGCAAGCGACATCGGTCGGCTGAGCAGCTCGGCGGCGAGGACGTTCACGTCCTCCACGGTCACCTCGTCGACCCGACGGAGCAACTCGTCGACCGGCATCAGGTCGCCGTAGAGCAGCTCACCCTTGGCCAGCCGACTCATGCGGGAACCGGTGTCCTCCAGGCCGAGGACGAACGAGCCCTTGCTCATCCCCTTGCCCCGCGCCACCTCGGCCTCGGTCAACCCTTCGGCGGCGACCCGGGCCAGCTCGGCGCGGGTCAGAGCCAGCACCTCGTCCACCTTGCCCGGCGCGCAGCCGGCGTAGACGGCGAACAGGCCGGTGTCGGCGTACTGGCTCGCGTAGGAGTAGACCGAGTACGCCAGGCCGCGCTGTTCGCGGATCTCCTGGAACAGGCGGCTGGACATGCCGCCGCCGAGCACGTTGTTGAGCACCCCGAGAGCGAAGCGCCGCTCGTCGAGGCGGTCGATGCCGGGGCAGCCGAGGATGACGTGCGCCTGCTCGGTCTCCTTCGGCTCCACGACGGTGGTCGCCGGCTTGGTGCGTACCGCTGGCGTCGCCGCGCGGTACGGCGCCGGGGTGGCCGGGTCGCTGTCCAGGGGGGTGCCCCGCACCGCCTGGCGGACCAGCTTGACCACTGTGGCGTGGTCGAGGTTGCCGGCGGCGGCGATGACGATCTGCGGTGCCGTGTAGCGGCCCCGGTAGAAGTTCTGGATCTGCCGCCGGGTCATCGGCGTGACGGTCTCCGCGGTGCCGGAGATCAGCCGGCCCAGCGGGTGGTCGCCGTAGACCGCCTGGACGAAGAGGTCGTGCACCTCGTCACCGGGTTCGTCGTCGTGCATGGCGATCTCTTCGAGGATCACGCCGCGTTCGGTCTCGACGTCGGCCGGTTCCAACAGCGAGTCGGCGACCAGGTCGCACATCACGTCGATCGCCAGCGGCAGGTCCTCGTCCAGCACGCGGGCGTAGTAGCAGGTGTATTCCTTCGTGGTGAAGGCGTTGGTCTCACCGCCCACCGCCTCGATCTGCGAGGAGATCTCCAGGGCGTTGCGCTTGTTGGTGCCCTTGAAGAGCAGGTGTTCGAGGAAGTGCGCGGCGCCGGCCTGCGGGCCGGTCTCGTCGCGGGAGCCGACCGCCACCCAGATGCCGAACGAGACGCTGCGCATCGCGGGGATCGCCTCGGTGAGCACGCGCAGGCCGCTGGGCAGCACGGTACGTCGTACCGTGCCGCCCAGCGGGTCGTCGCTGAGCGTCCGGGTCACCGCGCGGGTGGTGCCGCCGGAGCGGCCCACCCCTGCGGCCCGAGAAGGGGCCACCCCCCGTCGATCCGGCGGAAACGGCGCACTGAAGGCCCGACTCACGTGTTGCTCCCGGTTCGACGAGGGGTGGGTGTCGCAGGTGCTACTGGTCAGCTGTGCCGGGTCCGGCGGCGCGGACGCTCGCCGCCCTCGCCACCCTCGCCGCCGCCGCCCTCGCCGCCACGCTCCGGGCCACGCCCGCCCCGGTCGCCGCCACGCTCACGGTCACCGCGGTCACGCGGAGCCCGGTCGCCACGGTCACGACCAGCGGGGCGGTCGCCACCGGCAGCCTCACCGGCGGCCGGCGCCTCGGCGCCCTCCGGACGGACCTTGTCCAGGTAGATCTTGCCGCGGGCGTCGATGTCCGCGATCTCGACCTCGACCCGGTCGCCGACGTTGAGGAAGTCCTCGACGCGCTCGACCCGCTTGCCGTCGCCCACCTTGGAGATGTGCAGCAGGCCGTCGCGGCCCGGCAGCAGCGAGATGAACGCACCGAACGCGGCGGTCTTGACCACCGTGCCGAGGAACCGCTCGCCCTGCTTCGGCAGCGTCGGGTTGGCGATCCCGTTGATCCGGTCGACGGCCGCCTGGGCCGACGGGCCGTTGGTGGCGCCGACGTAGATCGTGCCGTCGTCCTCGATGGAGATCTCGGCGCCGGTCTCGTCCTGGATCGCGTTGATGGTCTGACCCTTCGGGCCGATCACCATGCCGATCTTGTCCACCGGGATCTTGACGGTGGTGACGCGCGGGGCGTAGTCCGACATCTCGGCCGGAGCCTCGATCGCCGCCTTCATCACACCGAGGATGACCTGCCGGGCCTCGTTCGCCTGCTGCAGCGCGGCAGCCAGCACGTCCGACGGGATGCCGTTGAGCTTGGTGTCGAGCTGGAGCGCGGTGACGAACTCCGGGGTGCCGGCGACCTTGAAGTCCATGTCACCGAACGCGTCCTCGGCACCGAGGATGTCGGTCAGCGTCACGTACTGGGTCTTGCCGTCCACCTCGTCGGAGATGAGGCCCATCGCGATGCCGGCGACCGGCGCCTTCAGCGGGACACCCGCGGAGAGCAGGCCCAGCGTCGACGCGCAGACCGAACCCATCGAGGTGGAGCCGTTGGAACCGAGGGCCTCGGACACCTGGCGGATGGCGTACGGGAACTCCTCGCGCGTCGGCAGCACCGGGATCAGCGCGCGTTCGGCGAGAGCGCCGTGGCCGATCTCGCGACGCTTCGGCGAGCCGACCCGGCCGGTCTCACCGGTCGAGTACGGCGGGAAGTTGTAGTTGTGCATGTAACGCTTGCGGTTCTCGGGGGACAGCGTGTCCACCATCTGCTCCATGCGGAGCATGTTCAGCGTGGTGACGCCCAGGATCTGGGTCTCGCCCCGCTCGAACAGCGCCGAACCGTGCACCCGGGGCAGCACGCCGACCTCGGCGGTCAGCGCCCGAATGTCGCGCGGGCCACGGCCGTCCATGCGGACCTGCTCGCGCAGCACGCGGTTGCGCACCTCGGACTTGGTCAGCGACCGGAAGGCGGCGCTGAGCTCCTTCTCCCGACCCTCGAACCGACCGCCCAGCTCCTCGGCGACCCGGGCCTTGACCCGGTCCAGGGCCTCCTCGCGGTCGGCCTTACCGGCGATGGTGATCGCCTCGGCCACGTCGCCGCGGGCGAACTCGGCGACGGCGTCGTACACGTCGTCCTGGTAGTCCAGGAAGACCGGGAACTCGGTGACCGGCTTGGCGGCGACCTCGGCCAGCTCGCTCTGCGCGCGGCACAGCTCACGGATCGCCGGCTTGGCGGCCTCCAGGCCGCTGGCGACGATCTCCTCGGTCGGGGCGGTGGCGCCGGCCGAGATGAGGGCGACGGCGTTCGGCGTGGCCTCGGCCTCCACCATCATGATGGCGACGTCGCCATCCTCGAGGGTGCGGCCGGCCACGACCATGTCGAAGGTGGCACGGGCCAGCTCCTCCAGGGTCGGGAAGGCGACCCACTGGCCGTCGATGTGGGCGACGCGGGTCGCACCGATCGGGCCGGAGAACGGAAGGCCGGAGAGCTTGGTCGACATCGAGGCGGCGTTGATCGCCACGACGTCGTACGGGTGCTGCGGGTCGAGCGCGAGGACGGTCTCGACGACCTGGACCTCGTTGCGCAGGCCCTTGACGAAGGACGGGCGCAGCGGCCGGTCGATCAGGCGGCAGGTGAGGATCGCGTCCTCGCTGGGCCGGCCCTCACGGCGGAAGAACGAGCCGGGGATACGGCCCGCGGCGTACATCCGCTCCTCGACGTCGACGGTCAGCGGGAAGAAGTCGAACTGCTCCTTCGGGTGCTTACCGGCGGTCGTGGCGGAGAGAACGACCGTCTCGCCCAGCTGGGCGATGACGGAACCGGCGGCCTGGCGAGCCAGCCGGCCGGTGGAGAAGGTGATCTCACGGGTGCCGAAGGACCCGTTGTCGATCACGGCGGTGCGGGATTCGGTGCCGAGTTTGGTCTCGGTCATGTGCTGTCGTGCTCCTTCGCGTCGTGGGCCCACGACATCGGGGAGCTGCTCAGCCGGCCGGTCTTCGATCGAAGCGCCCGGGGTGCCGGCATGTTGCCGGGGTTCCCGGGGGCCACTACCGGAGACCGGTACGCTGACCGGCTCCCTCTCGGGTGGTCGCGCGGCCCATGTTTCTTCTGGTGGGGACGCGGTACGGGGGAGCGACCGGTCGGCCACTCCCCCGTCACGTCACCGGCGCAGGCCGAGCCGCTCGATGAGCGACCGGTAGCGGGCAATGTCCTTCTTCTGGACGTAGTTGAGCAGCCGACGGCGACGGCCGACCAGCAGCAGCAGCCCACGGCGGCTGTGGTGGTCGTGCTTGTGCACCTTCAGGTGCTCGGTCAGCTCGGCGATCCGCTTGGTGAGGACCGCGACCTGAACCTCCGGCGAACCGGTGTCGCCCTCGGCGGTCGCGTACTCCGCGCGGATGCTGGCCTTGGCTTCCTGGTCGAGCGCCATGTTCTCCCTGTTTCGATGGGTTGATCAAGTAGGTTGTCCGTCGTCCCGATGGACCGGGAACGGACCGGTACCTCGCACCCGCGGCGTCGAGCAGGCACGCGAGGCCCCACGCCGGTCACCCGACGTCCCGGCAAGACTACCAGCACTCGCCGGTAACACCCGGCCAAGGGCCGGCGCCGGGCCCGCCGATCAGGCCAGGGCGTGCCGGGTGCGCTCGACGTCCTGATTCATCTGGGCGATCAACGGCTCGATCGAGTCGTACCGGACCTGGCCGCGCAGGTGCGCCACGAAGTCCAGGGCCAGGCGCTCGCCGTACAGGTCGCCGGAGAAGTCCAGCGCGTACGCCTCGACCCGCCGCTCCCGGCCGGAGAAGGTCGGGTTGGTGCCCACGGACACCGCCGCCATCAGTGGCTCACGTTGCCCGCGGCGGATCAGCCGGGCCGCGTACACCCCGTCGGCGGGCACCGCCGCGTACCTGTGGCAGAGCAGGTTGGCGGTGGGGAAGCCCAGCTCCCGACCCCGCTGGTCGCCGCGGACCACCACTCCCTCCAGGCGATGGGGGCGGCCCAGCGCGGCGGCGGCCGCGCCCACGTCACCCGCGTCGACGCAGGAGCGGATGTACGTGGAGGAGAAGACGGTGCCGTCCTCGGCGACCAGGGGGCCACCCTCCACGCCGAAGCCGAAGGTGCGGCCCAACTGCTCCAGCAGCGCCACGTCGCCGGCCGCCCGGTGCCCGAAACGGAAGTTGGCACCGACCACCACCAACGCCGCGTGCAGGTGCTCGACCAGGACGTCGTGCACGAACTGTTCGGCCGGCAGCCGGGAGAACTCCGGAGTGAACGGCACCACGCAGAGCACGTCCACGCCGAGTGCCTCGATCAACTCGGCCTTGCGGGCCGGTTCGGTGAGCACCGCCGGGTGCGAGCCGGGCCGGACCACCTCGGCCGGATGCGGGTCGAAGGTCACCACCACCGACTGCACGCCCAACTCCCGGGCTCGGGCCACGGCGTGCCCGATGGTCGCCTGGTGCCCCTTGTGCACGCCGTCGAAGACGCCGATGGTGACGACCGAACGCCCCCACCCGCCGGCGGTGGAACGGGCCACACCGAAGTCCACCAGGACGACGGTGCCGTCCTCCTGCACCAGCAGGTTGCTGGGCTTGACGTCCCGGTGCACGATGCCACCGCGGTGCGCGGCGTTGAGCGCGGCGGCCGCCTGGGCCACGATCGACATCGTCTCGGCCACGTCGAGCCGGCCAGCCGTCTCGATCCGCTTGGACAGCGGCTCGCCGGCGACGAACTCCATCACGAGGTAGTCTGCTCGGCCGCCGTCGTCGGGCAGGTCGTCGGCGCCGCAGTCGAAGACCTGCACGATGCCCGGGTGACGCAGCGCCGCCATGATCCGGGCCTCGGCCCGGAACCGGGCGATGAAATCCGGGTCGGAGACCAGTGCGGGCAGCAGAACCTTGACCGCGACCTGCCGGCCGAGGATCAGGTCGGAGGCACGCCAGACGTCGCCCATACCGCCAGTGGCGACACGTTCGTCCAAGCGGTAGCGACCGCTGAGCACGACCTCCGATGACAACACCGCATTACCGTACCTAGAGTGGCGCTGTACGGCGCACCGCAGCCTGTCGTCCGCGCGGGTGACACGCCTCGTGGCGTCCGCCCTGACCTGTGTGGACGCCACGTTCCTGTGACGCGGTGACGACGTGCGGTGACCAAAGCTGACATCCCTGCGCGCGCGGACGCCCGACGGGCCGCCAAAAGCCGGGACCGAGCATGGATCACTGCCCCGGGTCACGGATTGTTACGCCGACGCGCCGTTCGGCAGGGTTGATAATTGTCACTCTTCCGTGACGCGGTGCCGGCTTGTCGCGTCGCCGGTCCCCTCCTAGCGTTAGCCCGGCTCGGGTCCCCGGCGACTTCGGCGCGCGCCGCCGACCACCGTGGCGGTGGCCCGGACATCCGGCCCGGTCCACCCGGGTCGCGGGCGCGATCAGAGCGGCGGGGGGCGGTACGGGTGCGGGAACTGGTCGGTTCGGCGTCTCGTTCCCCGTGGTCTGCCTCGGTGAGGCAGCAGAGGTCGGCACGTCCCGGGCAGTCCACGGGTCGCGGATGACCGGCGACCTGTCGGAGGCGGTCAGCGCGGCACAGGGTGGGGACGAGGACGCGTTCCGTTTCCTCTACCGCACCCTCCAGCCGGGACTCCTGCGGTACCTCACCGCCCTCGTCGGCGCGGACGCCGAGGACGTCGCCTCGGAGTCCTGGCTGCAGATATCCCGCGACCTGCCGACGTTCACCGGTGGCGAGTTCCGCGCGTGGGTCGTCACCATCGCCCGTAACCGGGCGATGGACCACCTGCGCCGGCTGCGCCGCCGCCCGGCCCTCCCCGTCCCGGTGCAGGCGCTCGTCCACCTGGCCAGCGACGCGGACACCGCGGAGGGGGCCAGCGAGACGATCGGCACCGAGACCGCCCTTGCGCTGATCGCCACCCTCCCTCCCCGTGAGGCCGAAGCGGTGCTGCTGAGGGCCGTGGTCGGGCTCGACGCGGGATCCGCCGGCCGGGTGCTGGGCCGTCGGGCCGGTGCCGTCCGGACCGCCGCCCACCGAGGCCTGCGACGGCTCGCAGCCCTGCTGGAGCGGGCGGATTCGGGTGAACTGCCGGTCGGGGTCGACGGGGTGCCGCCACCCCGGACGGGCAGCAGCCCCGCCTTTCGGGCGTCGCGCACCGAGCCGGCGGACGGCTGACATGAGGGGATTTCCGATGAACCCGTTCCGGCGGGCCGACCACGCCGACACCGAACGGCTGCTCGACTCCGCCCAGCCCGAGGGGGGCACCCGGCCTCGATCGGCCGCTACCCCGGTGGACACCGACGTGCCGTCCCCCCCGGTCCCGGGGTCCACCCCGGCCGAGCCGGTTGCCCGGTTGCTCGCTGCGGCCGCCGGCCCGGTCCGACCCGGGGAACTGGCCGGAGAGGAGGCCGCGCTGGCCGCGTTCCGGGCCGCCCGGGCCGAACCGTCGCCGTCGGTGCCCCACCGGGCGCGCCGTCGACGGCTGACCACCGGCGCGGCGGCCTGGATCGGCGCGGTCGCGGTCACCGCCACGGCCGGCGCCGCCTTCGCCGCGGTCCGACAGGACTGGATACCGGTACCTGTCGCACCGGAACCGCACCGAGCGTCGCCGACGCCGGATTCGCCCCGGTCCGGAGACAACACCCGGTCGCCGGCGTCGACGCCGGCGCGCGACACCGCGTCGCCCCGCCCACCGTCGCCCGGCACGCCGTCAGCGGCAGTGCCACCGGCCCACAGCCCGGCCGCCGGCCCGTTGCACGGCCAGTGCCGTTCGTGGCTGGCCAAGAAGCCCGACCAGCGGGAGAAGGCATTGCGGACGCCGGGCTTCGAGCGGCTGGTGACCGCCGCCGGTGGTGCCGAGCGGGTCGAGGAGTACTGCCACCGGGTGGTGCCGGAAGCGAAGCCCTCCGCACCGGCGAAGACCCCAGCGCCGCGCCCCCCGTCAGAGCGCCGCACCCCGCAGTGAGCGGTGGCCGCCCGGGTGGTTAGTTCCGCCCGGCATGGGAAATTCGTCTGTCGGACAGAGGTTGGTGGCTCCGTGCACGCCCTCCGAGGGTGTCGGTGGGTGGGTTTACCGTGACACGGTGTCGCTGAGCCGGCACCTGGAGAGGGGGCCCCGACCGTTGGTGACGTCACCCGAGCTGGAGCGCAGCGCCATCCTGCGTGAGTCAGCAGCCGCAGGCCGACACCTTGCCCGGATCTGCTTCAAGACCGGTCCACCGACCCACACCGGTGTCGAACTGGAATGGACCGTGCACGACGCCGCCGATCCCGTCCGTCCCGTCGACCCGGGGCGGCTGAGGGCGGCGCTGGGGCGGCACAGCCCCGCCACGTTGGATCCCACCAGCCCGGCCGAGCCGCTGCGAGACGGCGGCGTGGTGACCCTGGAGCCGGGCGGCCAGTTGGAGATCTCCACCCCGCCCCGACCCTCGACCGCCGCGTTGATCCAGGCCACCGAGGCTGACATTGCCCAGGTCACCGACCTGCTGGCTGCCGCCGGTCTGGTCCTTGGCCGCAGCGGCATCGACCCACACCGGCGGCCTCATCCGGTGGTGGAAACTCCCCGTTACCGCGCGATGCGCGCCGCCTTCGACCGGCGTGGTCCGGCCGGCCGCGTCATGATGTACAGCACCGCCGGCCTGCAGGTCTGTCTCGACGCCGGCGAGCCGGAGCAGGTTGCCGACCGGTGGGCCGCAGCCCACGCCGTGGGCCCGCCGCTGCTCGCGGCGTTCGCCTCCGCCACCCGGCACGCAGGGCGTCGCACCGGTTGGGCCAGTGCCCGGATGGCCGCCTGGCTGGCCATCGACCCGGCCCGCACCCGACCGGTCTGGACGCCCGGCGACGCCGCTGAGAATCCGAGGGACACCTGGATCCGGTACGTGCTGGCCGCGCCGTTGCTCTGCCGGCGTCGGCACGGCTCGGACTGGACCGTCCCGCCCGGTGTGACCTTCGCCGACTGGCTCGACGGCGCTCTGCCGCAGCCGCCCACCACCGATGACCTCGACTACCACGTCAGCACGCTCTTCCCGCCGGTGCGGCCGCGCGGATACCTGGAGCTGCGCTACCTGGACGCCCAGCCCGAGCGGGACTGGCGACTCCCGCTGACGGTGCTGAGTGCCCTCTTCCACGACCCGGGCGCCCATCCGAAGTAGACACCACCCAGGCAAGGAGATGCATGTCTTCGTTCCACTCCGTCCGCCGCGTACTCCGTAGGGCTGCGGTGCCCGCAGT
>NZ_JBSFBM010000150.1:0-15958 GCF_053592955.1 Micromonospora sp. NPDC002411
ATTAAACCGGCACGGCGGATTCGTCGTGACACCGGCACGGCTCCTAGCATCACGGATCACGCGTTGATCTGGCGGCGTCCTTCGCCGTTGCCGCTGATGGTGACCCGCCGGGGCTTGGCCCGCTCGGCGACGGGGATGCGCAGCGTCAGCACCCCGTGCTCGTACCCGGCCTCGAGCTTGTCGGTGTCCAGGGTGTCGCCCAGGAACAGTCGCCGGGTGAAGGTGCCCATCGGACGTTCGGCGGCCACCAGCTCGACGCCGTCGCCGCTGGGCCGGCGACGCTCAGCCCGAACGGTGAGGACGTTGCGCTCGACGGTGCAGTCGATGGTGTCGGGGTCGACGCCGGGCAGGTCGAATGCCGCGTAGAAGTGGTCCCCGTCGCGGTACGCGTCCAAGGGCATCGTCGCGGGACGGGCTGCCGTACCGAAGAACTGCTCGGCGAGCCGGTCGATCTCGCGGAACGGGTCGGTACGCATCAACATGGTCATGCCTCCTCGGTTCTCCTGGCCGAAGGTGATGAGTTGAGCCGGGGCGACTCAACTTCCTCCTCTTATTTAACGCCTTCGGACGCGTTCGTCAACTCCTTCTCGAACCAGTGCTCGGCGTAGGGGCCCTGCGAGTACGCCGGGATCTCCAGGTAGCCGTGCCGGGCGTACAGCGCACGGGCTTCGACCAGGTCGTTGCGGGTGTCGAGGCGGATCCGGTCCACCCCGGCGGTACGGGCCGCCTGCTCGACGGCGGCCAGCAGCGCGGCACCTCCTCCGGCGCCTCGATGCTCGGGCCGGACGAACACCCGGGTCAGCTCGGCCCAGCCCGACTGCCAGCGCAGTCCGGCGCAGCCGGCCAGCTCGGAGCCATGGTGGGCGAGCAGCAGCAGTCCACTCGGGTGGGTCAGATCGTCGCTGGGCATCTCGGCCAGCGCCGCGTCGACCTCACCGGGCAGGGCGGGTCGACGGTGGTAGCGGACCACCATCTCGGTCATGTACTCGCGCAGCAGTTGCACCGCATCGGGCTGGTCGGGTCGGGTGGCACTGATCGACCAGATCGGGCTCGGCTTCCTGGAAACCGGGGCGTCACGGCAGCTCGCACACCGCGGTTTCCAGGAACCCGAGTTGACCAGATCGGTGATCAAGCAGCTGACCGCCGGTTATCGGCGGGGTCGGGGCAGCAGGGCGATGAGCGCGACCGCCACGGCGACGTGCGTCGCGCCGAGGGCCAGTTTGGCGCCGCCGGTGGCATCGACGTTGAGCAGCGGGGCGAAGGACAGCAGCGTCACGACGACGGCCAACGAGATCCAGACCGGGCGGGCGGCGCGTGGGGCGAATCGTTCCAGCAGGGCCAGTGTCGCCCAGCCGAACAGGGCGGCACCCAGGGAGACCATGACGATCGCGCCAACCCCGATGTCCGTGGCGGGCTGCCCCGGGCTCTCGACCGTGTAGTCGACCCCGGCCAACGCGCCGATCGACCAGATGGCCACACAGGCCAGGACGGCTGCGCCTACGCCGAGGGCGCGGCGGCGCAGCGATGAGGTGGTGGGGCTCGTGACGGCGGCAGCACTCATGACGGCTCCTCGTTCAGGGATAACGAACGAGTGCGACCGTAACAGATAGTCTTGTTCGGAACTATCTCCCTCGGGATTAACAGCCGGAGCGGGCACCCGGTGCGTACGGGGAGGTGTTGGCCAGTGGGCCGCCGACCAGCGCCAGCAGGGACCGTAGGAACACGTCCCGGTCCTGCTCGGGCAGGGCGGCGAGGAGGTCGTCCTGGATACGCCGAACCACCTGCTGCGCCTGCCGCAGGACCTGCTCCCCCGCCGGTGTCACAGCGACCAACCGAGCCCGGCGATCCGTCGGCACCGGACGGCGCTCGGCCAGCCCGGCCCGTTCCAGTTGGTCGAGCGTCACGACCATCGTGGTCTTGTCCACGCCGCACCGTTCCCCGATCTCGCGCTGGGTCAGGTCACCGGTGCTGGCCTGCGCGAGCACGTAGTGCGCTCGCGGCGAGATGCCCAGCTCGGCCAACCCTGCGGCGTGCTCGGTCTGCAGCGCGTGACTCGCCCAGGAGAGGAGGAACAACAGGTCGGGTGGGCCGTCGGCGGGCGTGCAGGAGGTCATGCGCCGAGGCTAGCAAGATGCTCCGTGACCAGACGATTTGTGCGGCGGACGATCAGTGTCGCTGGTAGATGCCGTGCTCACGGGTGAGTAACTGCTCGTCGATCAGGTAGCGGCGCAGCGTCGCGTGGTCCGACCCACCGGCTGCGCACCACTTCTTGAGCGCGTCGTCGACGGCTCGCTCCGGATAGCGGGTGCCCGGTGCGAACGACTGCTCGGCGATGTGTGCCAGCAACACCCGCCGCCGACCTCGCTGAGCCGGCAGACCTACCAGGACGTCCCCTCGCAGGAAGGTCCGCAGCACCGGGTCGACGCCGGGATCGGCGTCGTCGGCCGGACGGCTGTCGCGGGCGGCCTCCCGCAGCGACGCCTGGTCGGCCGCGAGCGCACCGTCCGCGCCGGTGACCAGACCCGCGTCGGTGAGCCGGCGGACCCCGGTGAGCACCACCCGCGCCGGCAGGCCGGTCCGCTCGGCGACGTCGGTCGCGCTGGTCGCACCCAGCACGATCGCCGCGAAGATCCGTCGCCGTCCGTCGTCGGCCAGGGCCCCGGCCAGCGCATGCGCAGTCACGCCGGTCACCCTTCCATCGGCGGTACGCGGACCGCCAGGCAATTTCCCGGGCTGCTCAGGTCTCCGGCGTGCTCTGCGGCTGCTCGGCGACGAGCAGCACCCGGCGCAGCAGGTCGGAGAGGTGCCGCCGCTCGGTCGCGGTGAGCGCGCCGAAGAGCCGGTGCTCCTCGGTACCCTGGACCTCCATCGCCCCATGCCACGCGGCCTGCCCCGCCTCGGTGAGCTCCACGTCGACCCGTCGACGGTCGACTGTCGACGGAATCCGGCGCACGAAATTCCGCCGCAGCAACGTGTCCACCCGTGCCGTGATGGAGGCGGGGGCCATCGCCAGGTCCGTGGCGAGGTCCGAGGGCGCCGCCCGGCCTCGACGACCGGCCAGGGCGTGCAGTGTTTCGTACTCGTGGGCCGAGAGGTCGAGATCGACCAGGACCCGTTCCTTGACCGCCCGCAGGTGTCGGGTCAGTCGGATCATCCTGGTCACCGCCCCCTCGACGTCCGCGTCGAGGTCCGGGACCACGGGCAGCCAACGCTCGATGTGCCGGTCGGCGGAGTCCGGGGTCGGGGTCACGGCACCAGCTTACCTCAATGTCGAAATATTCATTGCCAAAATATTCGACGTCGAAGTACCTTCGGGTCATGGCTCACCCTCTGCGCAACCCCTCCTTCCGGCTGCTGTTCCTGGGTCGCACCCTCTCCGCCCTCGGCGACGCGGTGGTGCCCGCGGCGCTGGCGCTGGCCGTGCTGCGGGCCACCGGTTCCACCGGGGCACTGGCCGCCGTCCTCGCCGCGGCGATGGTTCCCCGTCTGCTCCTGCTGCCGCTCGGCGGTGTCGTCGCCGACCGGTTCGACGCCCGTCGGGTCGCCCTGCTGGCCGACCTGGTCCGCTGCGCCACCCAACTGGCGGTCGGCGTGGAGTTGCTCGGGGGCGACCCGTCGCTGAGCACCGTCATCGTGGCGTCCGCGCTCGGCGGCGTCGCCTCGGCGTTCGCCATTCCGACCGCGTCGCCGCTGGTCGCCGGCACCGTCGAACCGGCCGACCGGCAGCAGGCCAACGCCCTGATGGGCGTCACCGCCAACACCAGCCGCCTCGCCGGCCCGGCGCTGGCCGGCGCGCTGATCTGGGCCGCCGGGCCCGGCTGGGCGTTCATCCTGGACGGCGCGTCGTTCGCGCTCAGCGCCACGTTGCTCGTGCTGGTGCGGGTCCGCCACGTGCCGGTGCCCCGCCGCTCCGTCCTCGCCGACCTGCGGCACGGCTTCGGTGAGGTCCGCGCCCGCGACTGGTTCTGGACCAGCCTGATCGGGCACGGCGTGTGGAACGGCGCCGCCGCCGTGCTGATGACCCTCGGGCCGGCCGTCGCCATCGACCGGCTGGGCGGTGAGACGACCTGGGTGGTGCTGTTGCAGGCCGGTGCGATCGGGATGCTCACCGGATCGTTGCTGGCCGGGCGGGTCCGGCTACACCGGCCGGTGCTGCTGGCCAACCTCGGCCTGGCCTGCTACGCGGCGCCGCTGTTCCTGCTGGCCATCGCCGCGCCCGCCCCCGCGGTGATCGCCGCGTACGCCGTGGCGCTGACCGCCCTCGGCTATCTCAACCCGGTCTGGGAGACCGTCGTGCAGCACCACTTCCCGCCCGAGGTCCTGGCCCGCGTCACCTCGTACGACTGGCTGGTGTCGTTGGGTGCCATGCCGTTGGGCTACGCGCTGGCGCCGTTGGCCGCCGACGCCTTCGGAGCGCCGGTGCCGCTGGCCGTCGCCGGGTTGCTGGTCCTCGCCTCCTGCGCCGGCACGTCACTCGTGCCCGGCGTACGCCGACTCACCTGGCCGGCGACCCCGCAACCGCAACCGGCCGAACCCGCAGGCGTCCGCTAACGAGGTCCGGCGGCGTGGCGGGCCGCCGCGACGAAACACCGCCACGACGCGGGGCTGACCGCCAGCGTTCCGCCGTCGCGATCCTTCGTGTCGCGCACCAGGACCACACCCGGCAGGTTGTCGGCGACCTCGACACAGTCGCCGCCGTTGCCGCCGCTCCTCGTGCTCTTCCGCCACCGCGCGCCGGTCATGTCCATGCTGCTGCCGCTTCTCTGAGGAGTGCCAGGGAACGCCCTCGGGGCAGTGCCTCTCCGCGAATCCGCTCCCACCGTCGCTCCAGATTAACAAGGTCCGATGGCTGGTCCAGGATCTGCGCCTGGGCCGCGCTGTCCACGTGCGCGACCCGGGAACCGTCCGGCATGTCCGCGATGGTGAACGGGCCGTCGAGCCCCGGATAGCTGGGCGCGTCCGCCGGGACGATGTGCAGCTGGACGGTGCCCGCTTCGGCGTGCCCGACCAGGCGGGTGAGTTGCGCGGCCATCAGGGCGCTGTCGTCGCCGACACGCCGTCGCAGCACCCCCTCGTCCAGCACGGCCACCAGGAGGGGACCGCCGCCTCCCGGGGCGAGGATCGCCTGCCGGCCGAGGCGCGCCTCGGTGAACTCGTCGACCGCCTCCGCCGGCAGCATTCCGCCGGCCAGGGTCGCCCGCGCGTACGCCTCGGTCTGCAACAACCCGGGCACCCACGCGAGTTGGAAGGACCGCAGCGTCACCGCCTCGCGTTCGAGATCGACCCACGGCCGGAACCACACCGGTTCACGGCGACGGTCGGCGTCCGGCCACAGTGCGTCGACGTCCTTGGCCAGGAGCCCGGCGACTGTCGCCCGGTGCCGGCTCTGTGGAATGTGGCCCGGGTTCGCCCACCGGGCGACGGTCTTCGGGTGCACACCGATCCGATCGGCGAGGCTTTCGGCGGTGTGACCCGCTGCGGCGAGCGCTGTGACAAAGGCGTGGTTCATGCCGTCCTCTCCTGGTGCAAAGCGGCTGCGATGAAGACATAACGTAACGCTGTGTGCTTGTCCAGCGACTACCGGCAAAGTGCGGTTTAGGCGGCGCGGGCGGCAGGGATTTCGACCCGGCGGGCGCGTTCGCGGGGCCGCTTCCGGTGGGCGAGCACTCCCGGAAGCGGCCCCTTCCCAGACGCCGACCAGAGGGAAGACCGGTGCCGGAGAGCAACGAAGACGCTGGCCGGTTCAGGGCCGGCGACGTGGTCCTCCTGACCGACGCCGCGAGCGTGCAGTTCCGGAAACCGATCGTCGTCCGCGTCATCCGCGAGATACCCGACCGGTACACCTACGACGGTTGGCTCTGGCTCGACGCGTACCAGCTGAACGCGAAGGGTGAAGCGGTGGCACGGCGTGAACTGTTCGTGATGCGCGCGGGAGTACAGCGGCAAGCCGTACCCGTTCGGCGTCGGACCAGCGCGCGGGCCGTCTGATGCCCGGGCACCGGAAGCACTCCCCGTCGCGGCCGTCGTGGCGCTGCCCGGTCTGCGGCATCCTGTGGCCGTGCTCGGCCGCGAAGCTGCGCCTGCTCGCCGAGTACCGCGAGGATCGGCCGGGTCTGCTGACGCACCTGGCGAACGTTCAGGAGGCGGCCGCAGCCGACCTCACCACGCTCCACCCGGGCGTCGCGCTTCCCGACCTGACCCCGCGTTTCGTCGGCTGGGCGGAGACCCGCTGAACCACTCCCGGCTGATGGGCACGGGTCGAATTCGTCGAGCAGAGTTACCGGACCGGTAAACCTCGCGCGCCGATGTGGTGTCTTGCTGGGTGACGAGGCCGGGAGGTCAGATGAGGGATTCGCGTGGGGCGGAGTTCGATGACTTCGTTCGCTCACGGTCGGGGGTGCTGTTACGGGTTGCCTTCCTGCTGACCGGGGACCGGCACGCTGCCGAGGACCTGCTTCAGGAGGTGCTGGAGCAGGTGTACGTGCGCTGGCGTCGGGTGCAGAGCAGCCCGGAGGCGTACGCGCGACGTGCGCTGGTCAATCGGTCGATCAACCGGTGGCGCTGGCGTGCCCGGCGTCCGGAACAGTCGCTGGGTGACCACGACGGGGTGGCCCGCGACCACGCCGACGCCGTCGCGGTTCGCGAGCTGGTCGTCGGAGCGCTGCGGGCGTTGCCGGCCCGGCAGCGGGCCGCTGTCGTCCTCCGTTACCTGGAAGACCTGCCGGTCACCGACGTTGCGGCGGCCATGGGCTGCTCGGAGGGTGCGGTGAAGAGTCACGCCTCGCGTGGGTTGGCACGGCTGCGAGAGGTGCTGGCCGGATCGAGTCTCGTCATACCCATCACTGGAGCCGGGAGTTCGCGATGACCATGAACGACAGTGACGTGCGCGGCATCCTGCACCGCGCTACAGATGACTTGGTCAGCCCGCCGGGCCTGCTCGCTGAGGTGCGTCGGGGTGGGCGACGTCGGGTGGTGCGGCGGCGGGCCGTGTTGGCGGCGGTCTGCGCGGCCGTGGTGGCCGTGCCCGTGGCCGGCGTCCTCGATCTGCCCGGCGATGCCGGAGAGGCACAGGTCGCTTCACCGCTGCTCGACCAGCCCACTCGCGGCGATCTGGCCGCCGACGAGGGTTACCTGCGGCAGGTCCGCCAGGCGTGGCAGCGCCGGATCAAGGAGGTCGGAGATCGGACGCGCGGCGAGCCGCACGTCGTGTGGGCAGGAGGTACGCCAGCTGGCCCGGCCTCCTACGTCGCCCAGGCCACCGCGCACGGCACCACTGTGGGGTTCGTCGAACCCACCGCCGGCGGCCCGCGCGTCCGCACCCTGACGCAGCTCGACAACAACGGAACAGACGGCGCCGAGCAGGCGGCGCTGCTCGGACCGCAGCGCGACGTGCTCCTTGTGCTGGACTTCGGGCAACCGGTGCAGTTCTCCGCGCAACTACGGTCCATGCCCGATGGCAAGGTCGAGCGGACCTTCGAGTCTGTGGCCTTCCAAGACGGTGCGGCGGTGCTGTCGGTGCCGCCACAGCGCACGAAGGTCACCGTCGCGCTCTCCCGGACTCCCGTTCAACGGCAGAACATGATTCACATCGACGGCACGAGCGAGATTCTCTTCCCCGACAACAAGGATCGGCCGGCACCACCGCTGGCTCGCCACACGTTGCCCGGCGCGGAGCAGGTGTGGGGCACCGACCCGGCTGCCAAGGAGGTGGACGCGCCAGCCGAAGCCCTCGCCGAGTATCTCGACCCTGTCGGAGTGCACACGCACAACGGCTCTCCCCGTCTGGTGGTCTACGGGGCAACCCCCGACGGCCGGCGGCTCTTCGTGGAAACCGTTCAGTACGACGACGATCCGTCCCGCGTCATCGCGCTGCTCGCTCGCAAATATCTTCCGTTCGAAGCGGTGGCCAGCACGACCGCGGACTGGTCGGCGCCCCTACCTGTGCGACTACGACTCCCCAACGACCAGGGCGTCGTCGTCGCGGCCGAAGGGTCGGCGCTGAGCTACCGGGTCGGCGACGGCCAGTGGCAGGACGCCGGCCGCAACGCAGCACTCCTGCCCGCGACCGCGACCGACGTACGGGTCACCGACTCCAACGGGACCACCACCACCGTCTCGGTCGCTTCCTGAATCAAATCGCCAACTCCACCCTCGGTTTCGGGTCCAACGGGGCGGAGGCGGTCGGCCCGCTCCTCGCCGCTGCCCTGTTCCCGTTGGTCGGACTACGAGGTGTGCTGCTCGTCGACGCCGTGTCGTTCCTGGTCTCGGCCGTGCTGCTCGCGATGCTTCCCTCACTTGCCGACCATCGGGAAGATCGGGTGATCAGATCGGCCCGTCGGCGCGCAACCGTGAGTGCAGGTGCATGTCGTGCCAGCCGTCGGCGTGACGCACCGACCCTCGGGCCACGCCCTCCACGGTGAATCCGGCCCGCGTGGCCACCCGGCACGACGCCGTGTTGGCAGTCGAGTGCTCCAACGCCAGCCGGTGCAACCCCGCCTGCGTGAAGCCCCACCGGGTCATCGCGAGCAGCACCGCGGTGGCGATCCCCCGGCCGCGCGCCGCAGGCAGCAACCAGTACGACACGTGTGCCGACGCCTCGGCCAGCAGCACGCCCCGCAACCCCACCTGACCGACCGGCCGGTCGTCGTCACCGACGATCGCCCAGCTCACGGCCGTCTCGTCGCGCCAACGGCCTTCCCACTGCGCCGTCCACGCCCGCGCCTGGTCATCGTCGTCCAGACGCAGGACGTGCCACCGCTGGATGTCGGGACAGCCGAAGGCAGCCCGTACGGCCGTGGCGTCGTCGACGCGCCACGGCCGCAGCGCCAGCCCGGGGCGTACCGGAAGGTCTGGTTGCTCCTGGGCACCGAGGCTTCCGGCGGGTAGGGCGGGTTCGACGAGCAGCGGCATTGCCCCATTATCGGGCTGTCGCCTCACTCGCCGGTCGGGCCGCCCGCGAGTTCGGCGACCACGTCGAGGTGGCCGAGGTGTCGGGCGTACTCCTGGACCAGGTGGAACAGCACCCGCTCCAGCGACGCCGGATCCGCGCCTCTCCAGCGCGGGCCCGGCGCGCCGATCTCCGCCAGGTCGTGCGCCGTCACCACCTCGGCGGTGTGTGCGCCCTGCGCCCGCAGCGCCGCCACCAGGTCCTCCCGGGTCACGTCCGGGGCGACGTACCAGCGGTCGTCGCGGCGGTCACCCCACGGCTCGGCCACGTCGCGGCCCTGGAAGCCCCACTCGATCCAGCGCAGCTCGACGTGACGCAGGTGGGTGAGCAGTTCCAGCGGGGTCCACCCGGACGGCAGCCGGCTGCGGCGCAGCTCCGACTCGTCCAGCGTCGACACCTTGGCCACCATGGACTCCCGGAAGTAGTCCAGGTAGCGCAGGAAGACCTCGGTGCGGCTGCCGGCCGGGGCGGTGGGCTCGGGGAACGACGTCATGACGCGCTTGGCAGGTCACGGCCGCGCTGCCGCACACCCGCGCTGCCGTACGGGTAGTCGCCCACCGGCGGTGCGCTCGCCTCGTCGAGCAACCGCATCTGCTCGGCGTCGAGGTCCAGGTCGGCGGCGGTCAGGTTGTCGTCGAGCTGCTCGGTGGTACGCGCGCCGAGGATCACCGAGGTGACCGCCGGCCGAGCCGCCAGCCAGGCCAGCGCCACCGCCGACATGGACACGCCACGTTGTCCGGCGATCTCGCGGACCGCGTCGAGCACCCGCCAGGTGCGCTCCTCTGCGTTGCGACCCGCGTACGCCTCGACGCCCCGCTCTGGGTTCTCGCCGAGCCGGGTCGCGCCGGTCGGTGCGTTGTCGCGCTGGTACTTGCCGGTCAGCCAGCCGCCGCCCAACGGCGACCACGGCAGGATGCCGATGCCCTCGTTCTCGCAGACCGGCACCACCTCGAACTCGATCTCCCGGGCCAGCAGGTTGTACTGCGGTTGCACCGTCACGATCGGGGTGAGGTTGAGGTGCTGGGTGAGCAGGGCCGCCTTCTGCAACTGCCAACCGGTGAAGTTGCTGACGCCCGCGTAGCGGATCTTGCCGGCGCTGACCGCGTCGTCGAAGAACCGCAGGGTCTCCGGCAGCGGGGTCAGCGGGTCCCAGGCGTGCGCCTGGTACAGGTCGACGGCCTCGACGCCGAGTCGGCGCAGGCTGGCGTCCAGGGCGCGGGTGAGGTGCACCCGGGACAGGCCGGCGTCGTTGGCGCCCGGACCCATCGGGAAGCGCCCCTTGGTGGCGATCACGAGATGGTCCCGAACGTCGGGCCGGGCCCGCAGCCAACGGCCGACGATCTCCTCGGAGACACCACGGGAGTAGACGTCGGCGGTGTCGATGAAGGTACCGCCGGCCTCGACGAAGCGGTCCAGTTGGGCGAAGCTGCCCGCCTCGTCGGTCTCCGCGCCGAAGGTCATCGTGCCCAGACACAGGGTCGACACCACAGTGCCGGTGGCGCCCAGATTGCGATAGCGCATATCGTCCTTTCGGTCCGAGTGACAAAGCTGATCTTCGCACTCGTCCCCACCAGCCGCATACGGCACGGTGTCGAACGCGGTCACGGGCACCCACGCGGCGTCGCCGCCGGTCATCATGAGCGTGTGAGCGAGCCCGCGATCGATATCGACCGACCGCACCGGCCCACCCAGCCGCCGCCGTCGGCGACGCCACCCGAGCCCGGCGCGCCCACGCGCGGTCCGTGGCTGGTGGCCGCCGCCACCACGGTGACGCTGCTGCTGCTCGCCGGTCGGTACGGCTACCACCGCGACGAGTTGTACTTCCTGCTCGCCGGCCGACACCTCGACTGGGGTTACGTCGACCAGGGGCCGCTGGTCCCGGCGTTGGCCCGGCTGCTCGACACGATCGCGCCGGGCAACCTGGTCGTGCTGCGTACCCCGTCGGCGGTGTTGGCCGGCGCTGCGGTGCTGCTGGTCGCCGCGATCGCCCGCGAGGTGGGCGGCGGTCGGGGCGCACAGATCTTCGCGGCGGTGCTCGCCGCGCTGTCCGGCATCGTGCTCGCCAGCGGTCACCTGCTCAGCACCACCACCGTCGACCTGCTGGTGTGGCTGGTCGCGGCGTGGTGCGCGGTGCGGTTGCTGCGTACCGGTGACTCCCGTTGGGCGCTCGGCATCGGGCTGGCGCTCGGGGCGGGCATGCTCAGCAAGGTGCTGCCGGCGTTGCTGGCCGTGGGGCTGGTCGCCGGGGTGCTCATCGCCGGGCCCCGTCGGCTGCTGCGCGACCGGTGGGTGCTCGCCGCCGCCGGAGTCGCCGCCCTGCTGGCCGCACCGAACCTGATCTGGCAGGCGGCGCACGGCTTCCCGCAGCTCGGAGTGGCCGCGTCCATCGCCGACGGGGACAGCTCCTACAGCGGCCGCCTCGACGCCCTCTACCTCCAGTTCGTCATCATCAGCCCGTACGCCGTGCCGATCTGGATCGCCGGCCTCGTCGCCCTGCTGCGGCGACCGGCGTGGCGGGCGTACCGGGCGGTGGGCTGGGCCTGGCTGGTGGTGATCGGCGTCGTGCTGATCGCCGGCGGCAAGGGCTACTACGACGCGCCGCTGCTGCTGGTCCTCACCGCGGCCGGCGCGGTGGTCACCGCCGCGTGGGCGTCGCGTGGGTCGGTCCGGCTGCGGCGAGGGCTGCTCGTGCTGGGTGTGGTGCCGTTCCTCCTGCCCAACATCGTGCTGTTGCTGCCGGTGCTGCCGGCCGATCGGTTGCCCGGTTTCGTGGTCGACGTCAACTACGACGCGGGCGAGACGATCGGTTGGCCGGCGTTCGCCGACTCGGTCGCCGCCGTCCATCGTGGCCTGTCTCCCGAGGAGCGTTCGCGGGCGGTCGTCCTGACCGGCAACTATGGTGAGGCGGGCGCGTTGGCCCGTTTCGGTCCGGCCCGTGACCTGCCCCGCGCCTACTCCGGGCACAACAGCATGGTCGACTTCGGTCGGCCACCCGCCGACGCGGACGTGGTGATCGCCGTCGGCTGGGACGGTCCCGGTCGGTTGAACTCCTGGTTCGAGTCGTGCACGCAGGCCGGGTGGGTGGACCAGCGCGTCGAGGTGGAGAACGACGAGAACGGCGGCCCGATCCACGTGTGCCGGGGGCTGCGGCGTCCGTGGGCGCAGATCTGGGACACCGAGGTACGCCACACCGGGTGACAGTGCTCAGCCGGCTCCGCTGGTGAGCCAGGTCTGGATGCCGACCAGTGCCTCGGGCCCGGAGTTGGCGTCGACGTCGCGGGCGAGATCGGCGATCGTGACCGCGGCGAGCGCCTGCCGCCAGGCGTCCTCGGCTGCCCACATGGCGCGGGCGACCGGGCACGGTGTGGTGCAGGCGTCGGCCGGTGTCGCGAACGGGCCGCGCTGGCGGATCTCGGTGCAGACGAAGGTGGGACCCGGCCCGTCGATAGCCCGCACCACGTCGAGCAGGGTGATGCTCCCCGGCGCGCGGGTGAGGACGTAACCGCCGGACTTGCCCTGCACGGAGTGGATCAGCCCGGCGCGGGCGAGGGACTGGAGTTGCTTGGCGAGGTAGCTGCTGGAGACGTCGTGCAGCTCCGCCAGCTTGGCCGCCGGGACGGGCGTGTTGCTGGCCGTGAGGACCACGCAGCAGTGCAGCGCCCACTCGACCCCGCCGGACATCTTCATGACGTCACCCTAGTCACCCCGCTACTCGGACTCATTCTGTCCGAGTATAGTTCCCGGACATAAGAGGTCCGAGTTTGGCGGGGCGTGGTGAGCCGGACAAAGGACCACACACTCGCAGGGAAGGTGCATGACCGTGAAGATCGCCGTACTGGGCGGGACCGGCCTCATCGGGTCGCAGGTCGTCAAGATTGTGCAAGCCGCCGGGCACGAGGCGGTGCCCGTCTCGCTGTCCACCGGGGTGGACCTGCTCACCGGGCAGGGCCTGGACGAGGCGCTCACCGGCGCCGAGGTCGTCGTCAACCTGACGAACTCGCCGACCTTCGACGACGCCTCCCCCGCCTTCTTCCAGACGACCATGGACAACCTCCTGGCCGCCGCCGGGCGCGCGGGCGTCGGGCACGCGGTGGTGCTCTCCATCGTCGGCGTCGACCAGGTGCCCGACCTGGCCTACTACCGCGCCAAGGTCCTCCAGGAGGACATCCTCAAGGCCGGCCCCGTGCCGTACTCGATCGTGCGCGCCACCCAGTTCTTCGAGTTCGTCGAGGCGATCCTGTCCTGGACCGCCGACGACACCACAGTCCGTCTGCCCAGCACCCCGGTGCAGCCCATGGCCGCCGCCGACGTGGCGCAGGCCGTCGCCGACGTCAGCATGGGCGCGCCCCTGCAGGGCATCCGCAACGTCGCCGGCCCCGACGTCTTCGCCCTCGACGAGTTGGGCCGGATCACCCTCGCCGCCCGTGGCGACCAGCGCACCGTCACCACCGACAGCGCCGGCATGTTCGCCGCCGTCCCCGGTGACGCCCTCATCGCCCCCGCCGGGGCCGTCATCGCTCCCACCGCCTACCGGGAGTGGCTCGGCCGCCAGAGCTGACCCGCCGACCGGCCCGCACGTCGCCGTGGCGGTCGACCGCCACGGCGACGTGCTGTGCGGGCGCTCAGGTTACGGCGACGTCGGGGCGGTCGTCGCCAGTTCACGATAGGGCACCGGGTCGACGGCCGGGCGGCGGGGAAGCAACAGGGGGCTGGCGAGGATCAGCAATCCCGCGACCGCGATGGCCGTGCGAGGGCTGGTGGCGTCGGCGAGCAGTCCGCCGAAGGCGCTCAGGACGGCGATGGCGGCGCTGCTGCCGATCGACCAGGCGGTGAGCGTACGGACGGTGTGATCTCGGGGTGTCTGCTCCAGCCGGTACGTGGCGAGAACCGGGTTGTACAGGCTCATGCTGAGGATGATCGCGAACTCGACGGCGATCACCGTCGCGAGTCCGGCGACGCCGGGCTGGACGAACGCCAGGCCGATCAGCCAGACCGCGCGCAACGTCCCGACGGTACGCAGGATCCGGTGTCGGCCGTAGCGCGTCACGACCCGGTGGGCCAGGCGTGAGCCGACGAGCCCGCCGAGGCAGGGCACGGCGAAGGCGAGACCGTACTGCCAGGGCGGGAACCCGAGGTCACCGAGCAGGAGCACGGCCAGCAGTGGCTCGGTGGCCATGATCAGTCCGCTGACGAGCAACTGGTTGAGGTAGAGCGCCCGCAGACCTCGGTGGGTGAGGAGGTGCCGCCAACCGTCCAGCACCGCACCGGCCCGACCCTGGCGTCCGCCGCCTCGCTCCGGACGTTCCTCCCGGCTGCGGATCGCCGTGATCCCCAGCGCGGACAGCAGGTAGCTGAGCGCGTCGGCGCCGATGCTGGTGACCGGCCCGAACACACCGACCGCCGCGCCGCCCAGCGGCGGCCCGAGCGCGATGGCGCTCCACGTCGTCGACTCGAACCGTGCGTTGGCCGAGAGCAGGTCGTCCGGCCGGACGAGAACCTTGAGGTAGGCACCACTGGCCGCCCCGAAGGCGATCCTGGCGGTGGCGACGACGGCCGAGACGACCAGCAACTGCGCGAAGCTGACCCCGCCGAGGGCGTACGCGACGGGGATCGTCAGCAGGGCGGCGAACCGGACCAGGTCCATCGCGATCATCACCGGCCGCTTGCGGCGAAACTCCACCCACGGGCCGAGCGGCACCGCGACCAGCGCGCCCACCGCCGGGCCCACCGCGGACAACGCGGACACCTGGGCGGGGTTGGCGTCCACCACGAGCACGGCGATCAGCGGCAGGGCACCGAACCCGAACCCGGAGCCGTACGCGCTGACCGCGTACGCCGCCCACAACCAGCCGAACCGTCGCCCCAGGGACCGTCTCGCGACCACGCCCACCCCGCTTCCGGACAACTCTTCGTTGACCGATGCGAGCAAAGCAGGAGCAAGGGCCACTGATCAAACAACCGAAGGAGCGGGCAGCCACAACCAGACGTTGTGTGGGTAGGGTGCACGCCGTGGATCTCGACGCCGTGCGTACCTTCGTCGCCGCCGCCGACGCCGGCCAGTTCCAGGACGCCGCCGCCGCGCTGTCGATCACCCAGCAGGCCGTGTCCAAGCGCATCGCCGCCCTGGAGAAGGACCTCGGGGTACGCCTGTTCAACCGCACACCGCGCGGCGTCCACCTCACCATCGACGGTCAGACGTTCCTGCCCCACGCCCGTGAACTACTCCGGGTCGCGGCGCGCGCCGACGCGTCCGTACGCCCCGGCCGGCGTGCCCTGCGCGTCGACGTGCACAGCCGACGGATCGCGCCGGCCGTGGTGCTACAGGACTTCCACCGCGCGCACCCACACGTCGAGCTGGACGTCGTCACCCTCGACGCCGACGTGCACGCCGCGACAGCCGCCGTCGAGGCGGGAGCGGTCGACGCGTCCTTCCACGCCGTGCCCGTGCCCGCACGGCACCTGCCGGACGCGATCCGAGTCGCCCGTGTGATCGACGAGCACCACGAAATCCTCGTCGGGCCGCGCCACGCGCTCGCCAACGCCCGCGTGGTCACGCCCGCCCACCTCGCTCCGCACCGGATCTGGATGCCCGGCATGGCTCCCGACAGCGAATGGGCCGACTACTACGACGAACTCGCCGCCGCGTTCGGCCTGACCATCGACCTCGTCGGCCCGGTCTTCGGCAACGAGGCCCTGTTGGCCGAGATCGCCGACTCCGCGCACCTGGCGACGTTGGCCGGTGAACGCACGCGGTACCTGTGGCCGGACAGCTACGACCTGCGGCGGGTGCCCGTACGCGGGCCGGCGCCGATCTATCCCCTGTCCCTGATCTGGCGCGCCGACAACCCGCATCCCGCGCTCGGCGCGCTTCGCGAACACCTCGCAACCGGGCACACGCGGACGCGGATATCCGACGCCGAGGTCTGGTTGCCGACCTGGGCAAACACGGTGGTCCCGCCGCGCCCTTCCGTGGTGGTTCGATGAGCCCGGCCCGGATCAGCGCGGCGGCGA
>NZ_JBSFBM010000151.1:0-15860 GCF_053592955.1 Micromonospora sp. NPDC002411
CCATGACGTTCCACAGACCAGCCAGGACGCCGCCGGGTGCGAGGACCCGGGTAATTTCCGGCCCCGCGACGGCCATGTCGAACCAGTGCAGGGCGCCACAACTCCGGCCGCTGGTTCTTCGGGTCCCACTGGCCGAACTCGTCACGGAAGCTGAAGACCCGCTCCTTCGCGCGGGCCTTCTCCTCGTCTCGGCGAGCCCCACCGAAGAGCGCGTCGAAGCGGTGCTTCTCCACGGCGTCCAACAGCACCGGCGTCTGGATCCGGTTGCGCATGCCGTCGCCGGACTCCCGGACCATCCCGCTCGCCAGGGCTTCCGGCACGCTCGCGATCACGAGCTGCAACCCCAGCTCGGCGACTCGCTGGTCGCGGTATTCCAGGACCTCGGGGAAGTTGTGCCCGGTGTCGACGTGCATGACGGGGAAGGGGATGTTGGCCGGGGCGAACGCCTTCTGCGCCAGCCGCAGCATGACGATCGAGTCCTTGCCGCCGGAGAAGAGCAGCACCGGGCGTTCCATTTCGGCGACCACCTCGCGCATCACGAAGATGCTCTCCGCCTCCAGGGCGTCCAGGTGGGAGACCCGGTACGCCGCCGGGGTGGTCATGACACCGACTCGATTCGCTCGATCATCCGATTTCCAGACCTTTCCGGTCGGACATGTCAAGAAAGTCCGCTCAGGCTACCCGGAATGTCTCTGCAGCGCTGCAAGCAACCGGGTGGCGAGATCCTTGCGGCAGACCAGGAGGTCCGGCAGGCGCGGATCCGCCTCGTTGTATCTCAGCGCAGATCCGTCGATCCGGGAAGCGTGTAGTCCGGTGGCCGTCGCCACAGCGACCGGGGCAGCCGAGTCCCACTCGTACTGCCCACCGGCGTGGATATAGGCGTCGACCTCGCCGGTGACCACGGCGGCGATCTTCGCGCCGGCCGAACCCATCGGCACCAGGTGCGCCCCGACGTCCTCGGCCAGGTCGGTGAGGAAGACTGGCGGCCGGCTCCGGCTAGCCGCCAGGCGGATCTTCCGCTCGCCGGCCGTCGCCGCTTCCACAGTCATCGGCGGGTACGCCGGCGGGTAGTCGGTGCCCAGCACCCGGTGCTGCGCCGGCAGGCCGACCGCCCCGGCGACCAGCCCGTGCGGGCTCGGCGCGTTACGCGCCCAGAGCGCCACGTGCACCGCCCAGTCCGAGCGGCCCTCCTCGGAGAACTCCCGGGTGCCGTCCAACGGGTCGATGATCCACACCCGGTCGGCGGTCAACCGCGACACCGCCCCGGTGTTCACCTCGGCCGCCCAGGCCAACCGCGAGCCCTCGTCCTCCTCGGAGAGCACCGCGTCGCCCGGTCGCCACTTCGCCAACTCCGTGCGAATCAGGTCGTGCGACACCTTGTCCCCGGCCGACTTCAGCGCGCCGGAGTCCGCGAAACCCATCTCCGTGCGCAGGTCGAGCAACGCCTGCCCGGCCCGGGACGCCAGCCATCGGGCGAACGCGCCATCGATCATCGGAGGACTGCTCATCTGCCCGCTCCCGTCGCCTCGCCGCGACCCGTGCCCGCACAGGCCGATTCGCCGCGACCCGCGTCGCCGGTCGCGGCACGCCGAAAGGCGCAGACTACCGGCCCACCGTTTCCGATCCGGTACGCCTCGCCCGGCCAGACTCGGTCGAGAGGTCCCGAGTCGGGGCCTTCGGACCCGGCCTCAACTGCCGTGGTAGAGGTTCTGCGTGGGCTCGACGCCCTTGACGATCACCGACTCCACCACGTCGGCAGCCCGGTCCACCAGGAAATCCAGTTCCTTACGCTCCGCCGCGCCAAAATCCGACAGCACGTAATCCGCCGGATCCTGCCGCCCCGGCGGTCGGCCGACGCCGAACCGCACCCGCGCGTAGTCCTTCGTGCCCAACGACTTCGACATCGACCGCAGGCCGTTGTGCCCACCCTCACCGCCGCCGAACTTCACCCGCACCTGGCCGTAGGAGATGTCCAGTTCGTCGTGCACCGCGATCACCTGCGCCACCGGCACCTTGTAGAACTGCGCCAGGGCCGCCACCGGCCCACCGGACAGGTTCATGTACGTCAGTGGCTTCACCAGCACCAGCTTCGGTCCACCGAACCCCAGCCGCGCCTCGGCCACCTCGGCCACCGCCCGCTTGTGCCGCCCGAACCGGGCACCAACCCGACCGGCCAGCAGGTCGGCCACCATGAAACCGACGTTGTGCCGGTTCCCGGCGTACTCCCGACCGGGGTTGCCCAAGCCGACCACCAGCCACGGCCCCGCCTCGTCCGTCACGACCTTTCCCTCCCGACGCCCATCCACCGACTCCCGATACGCCGACAGGCGCCCCCGATCATCCGGGGACGCCTGTCGCAGAGCTTGAACCGATCAGGCCTCGGTGCGCGCCTCGGCGTTCTCGTCGCCCTCGGCGGCCGGAGCCGCGTCCGCACCCTCGGAGCCCTCGGTGGTCTCGCCGACCTCGGCCTCGGCCTCGTCGGTGGCCACCTCGATCTCGGGCAGCGTCGCCTCGAGCTGCTCGGCGGTGGGGGCGGCGGTCACCGACGCGACGGTCAGGTCGGAGTCGGCGGCCAGCTCGACGCCGGACGGCAGCTCGACGTCAGCGGCGGTCACCTGGGTGCCCGCCTCCAGGCCCTCGATCGAGGCCTCGAGGTGGTCCGGAACCTTGGTGGCGTCGGCGGTCACCGAGAGGGTGTCGTGGTCGTGCACGATCAGGGTGTCCCGCGCGGCCTCGCCGGTCAGCTGGACCGGAACCTCGACGGTGACCTTCTCGCCCCGACGGACCAGGATCAGGTCGACGTGCTCGAAGGTGTCCCGGATCGGGTCCCGCTGGATCGCCTTCGGCAGCGCCAGCACCTGGGTGCCGTCGGTGATGTCGATCGCGAAGAGCTGGTTGGCGCCGCCCTTACGGATCGCCGCGGCGAACTCCCGCGACGGCAGCGCGATGTGCTTGGGCTTCTCGCCGTGGCCGTACAGCACGGCGGGCACCTTGCCGGCCCGGCGGGTACGGCGGGCACCACCCTTGCCGAACTCGGTGCGGGGCTCGGCGCTGATCTTTACCTCGGACACGGGGAAACTCCTGATGCTTTTCGCTGCGGCGGCTTGTCGTCTGGCGGTGCTGGGGCGAGGGGCTCGCTGGGGCTCATGCGTCATGAACGACTGCCCGGAGCACCGCGTCGATGACGGTGCCTCCGTGCGGCGCTTTTCAGCGGCCCGCCGGGCACCCTCGCCGTGGCAACCGCACCAGTCTACCCGAGCTGTTTCCAGGGTTTCCGGCAGTCCCCGTTCACGGCTCCAGACCGGCGCGTCGGTGGTATTCCCACCAGCGCGCCGGCCCCGTTTCCACCAGTTTGACAGCCCCGCCCCCGCCGGAACGGCGAGTGGCGGAAACGGGGCTAAATGATCAGCTCAGGCCGCCGAAGAGGGTGGTCACCGAACCGTCGTCGAAGACCTCCCGGATCGCCCGCGCCAGCAGCGGCGCGATCGACAGCACTGTCAGCTTGTCCAACTGCTTCTCCGGCGGAAGCGGCAACGTGTTGGTCACCACGATCTCGCTGATCGAGCTGTTCTTCAGCCGCTCGGTGGCCGGGTCCGACAGCAGCGCGTGGGTGGACGCGACAACGATCTCCGCGGCCCCCTGTTCCTTCAGGATGTCGGCGGCCTTGGCGATCGTGCCGCCGGTGTCGATCATGTCGTCGACGATCAGGCAGACCCGGCCCTCCACCTCGCCGACCACGCGGTTCGCCACGACCTGGTTCGGCTTCATCGGGTCCCGGGTCTTGTGGATGAACGCCAGCGGGCAACCGCCCAGCCGGTCGGTCCACCGCTCGGCAACCCGCACCCGGCCCGAGTCCGGTGCCACCACTGTCATCGGTCGGCCGGCGTACTTGCGCTCCACGTACTCGGCCAGGATGTCCATGGCGAAGAGGTGGTCCACCGGGCCGTCGAAGAAGCCCTGGATCTGTGCGGTGTGCAGGTCGACGGTGAGGATGCGGTTCGCGCCGGCGGTCTTCAACAGGTCCGCCACCAGGCGGGCCGAGATCGGCTCCCGACCCCGGTGCTTCTTGTCCTGACGCGCGTACGGGTAGAACGGCAGCACCACGGTGATCCGCTTCGCCGACCCCCGCTTCAGCGCGTCAACCATGATCAGGGTCTCCATGACCCAGGTGTTCACTCCGTGCGTGACGGACTGCACCACGAAGGCGTCCGAACCACGCACCGAGTCTTTGAAACGTACGAAGATCTCGCCGTTGGCGAACTCGTACGCGTCGGCCGGGGTCGGCGCGACGCCGAGCACCTCGCCGATCTCCTTGGCCAACTCCGGAAAGCCACGTCCGGAAAAGAGCATCAGGCTTTTGCGGTTTTCGGCGACGATGCTGCCCATGGGCCCGTCTGCTCCCGTTTTGTCGGCGGTACCCGACCCGGTGGTGGTGGGTCAGGGACTATTCGGTTGCAGTATCTCCCGGGCCGGATGCGCCGCCCACCGTCTCGGTCACCCCGTGGATTGCCTCACTGTCGCTTGCGGTGCCGGGTGCCACCGACGCACCCTTCGCGTCGCCGACTCGCTGCGCACCCTTCGCGTCGCTGGCCCGCTGCGCCGCCTCGGCCGCTGCCGTGCCGGCGCGGCGCTTCACCACCCAGCCCTCGATGTTGCGCTGGCGGGCCCGGGCGACGCCCATCGCACCCGCCGGCACGTCGTCGACGATGACCGAGCCAGCAGCCGTGTACGCGCCGTCGCCCACCTCGACCGGCGCCACGAACATGTTGTCCGCCCCCGTGCGGGCGTGGCTGCCGATGACGGTGTGGTGCTTGTTCACCCCGTCGTAGTTCACGAAGACCGACGCCGCGCCGATGTTGGTGTGCTCGCCGATCGTCGCGTCACCCACGTACGTGAGGTGCGGCACCTTGGAGCCCGCGCCGATCTGCGTGTTCTTCACCTCGACGAACGTGCCGACCTTCGCCTTCTCGGCGAGTCGTGCGGCCGGCCGCAGGTACGCGTAGGGCCCGACGGTGGCGCCAGCGCCCACCTCGGCGCCGACGGCGTGGCTTCTGACCACCGACGCGGCGGGGCCGACGACCGTGTCGATGAGCGTGACGTCCGGCCCGACCAGCGCGCCCGCGCCGACCACTGTGGCTCCGCGCAGCTGGGTGTTCTGGTCGACCACGGCGTCGCGGTCCAGCGCCACCGTCACGTCGATCCAGGTGGTCGCCGGGTCGAGCAGGCTGACCCCGGTCCGCATCCACGCCTCGTTGACCCGGTCGCGCAGCAGCCGGCGCAGCGCCGCCAGCTCCACCCGGTCGTTGCAGCCCAACGTCTCCACGTGGTCGTCGGCCACGTGCACGGCGACCGGCTCACCGGCCGAGCGGAGCAGCCCGAAGACGTCGGTCAGGTACTCCTCGCCCTGGTCGTTGTCGGTGGAGAGCTTGCCCAGCGCGTCGCGCAGCCGCACCGCGTCGAACGCGTAGATGCCGGCGTTGATCTCCCGGATCGCCCGCTGCGTCGCGTCGGCGTCACGCTCTTCGACGATCTGCTCCAGGCGGCCGTCGGCGTCCCGGACGATCCGGCCGAGCCCGGTCGGGTCGGGCACCTCGGCGGCGAGCACGGTGGCCGCCGCGGCGGCCTCCTCGTGCGCGGTCACCAGCGCGCCGACCGTCTCGGGTCGCAGCAGCGGCACGTCCCCGTTGATCACCACGACGGTGCCGGCCCCGTCCGGGACGGCGTCCAGCGCGATCCGTACGGCGTGGCCGGTGCCGAGCTGCTCGGCCTGGAGCACGGGCGTGGCGTCCGGTGCGACCTCGGAGAGGTGCCCCCGGACCTGGTCGGCGCCATGCCCCACGACGACGACGGTGCGGTCAGCGGCGAGCGGCGCGGCGGCGCTCAGCACGTGACCGAGTAGCGTCCGACCGAGCAGCGGGTGCAGCACCTTGGGCAGTGTCGACTTCATCCGCTTGCCCTCACCGGCGGCGAGAACGACGACGGTACGAAGGTGGGGCTGGGGCACGATGTGGCTCCCGTCGGGACGGCGGACACTCTCGCGGCCATGCTAGCCGCGGGCCCCATCGCGTCTTCCTCTTACCCCCACCGGACCCTAAAACGGGCGCAGATGGACAGCTCGGCCGCCAGGGTTCGAACCTGAAATACGGGTACCAAAGACCCGGGTGTTGCCAGTTACACCACGGCCGATCAACGATGCGAGCACGTCGCATCCGGGGGGACGAGCACCCCGCCGGCTACACCTTAGCGTCCCGAGCGTCGGACGCCATCGCTCATTCCACCCCACCCCGCCGAACCCGCTTCCCGGACAGCCGCCGGCACCCCCTGTTCCGTACTCCCGGCGCCTGCGACGACACCGCGACCCGCCGCCGCTCGCACTGCCTTGACCTGCTGGTTCGTGCGAGTATCCGAGGGTTTTTCGAAACTTCCCCGTGCGATCTACGGTGCCGTAAGTTACGGTGACGTAGGCGTAACTTCGTGATCGTCACCTTCCCCCTGCGAGGTCCCATGTCCACTGCTCTGCTCGATCCCAACACCGCCGCGCCCGGCCCCAAACCCCTCACCGACGGCAGCCAGTCCCCCGGCATCCTGGCCGCCCTGTGGGCGTTCGTGGTGATCCCCTTCGTCGCCCTGCTGGTCGCCGTGCCCGTCGCCTGGGGCGGCTGGCTCGGCTGGACCGACGTGATCATCGGCCTGGTCTGGTACGTCATCTCCGGGCTCGGCATCACCGTCGGCTTCCACCGCTACTTCACGCACGGCTCGTTCAAGGCGAAGCGGTGGCTGCGGGTGTCATTGGCGGTGGCGGGCTCACTGGCGGTGCAGGGCGAGATCATCCAGTGGGTGGCCGACCACCGCCGACACCACGCGTTCTCCGACCTGGAGGGCGACCCGCACTCGCCGTGGCGCTTCGGCACCAGCTTCTGGGCGTTGACCCGAGGCCTGTTCCACGCGCACGTCGGCTGGCTGTTCCGCCGTGAGCTGTCCAACCGCGAGCGCTTCGCACCGGACCTCATCGCCGACCGCGACATCAGCCGGGTCGACCGTCTCTTCCCGATGCTGGTGGCCATCTCGCTGCTCGGCCCGGCGCTGATCGGTGGCCTGGTGACCTGGTCCTGGCAGGGCGCGCTGACCGCGTTCTTCTGGGCCGGGCTGGTCCGGATCGGCCTGCTGCACCACGTCACCTGGGCGATCAACTCGGTCTGCCACGTCTACGGTGAGCGTCCGTTCGCGATGCGTCAGGGCGACCGCGCGTCGAACTTCTGGCCGCTGGCGATCCTGTCCTTCGGCGAGAGCTGGCACAACCTGCACCACGCTGACCCGACCAGCGCCCGGCACGGCGTGCTCCGCGGGCAGGTCGACATCTCCGCCCGGGTGATCTGGATGTTCGAGAAGGTCGGCGCGGCGTCGCACGTGCGCTGGCCGAAGCCGGAACGCCTGGCCGCGAAGCTGGTGAAGCCGGTCGCACCCCGGTAAAACCGGGCGGTGCGCCGGGAGGCCGCCTGGCAGGATGGCCCAGATGACCGAGCCACGCGGGGGGACCGGACGGCTCGGCCGACGGGGAGCCGGGCTCGATCCGGATACGGTCGGACGGCGCGGCGGGGTCGGACCGCCCGACAGTGAGGCGACGACGTGAACGGGCACAGCGGAGGCACCATCCCACGGCAGGGCGTCACCGAGCGCCAGCGAGGCGGCGACATGCCCGAGAGCAAGGATGTGGCCGAGGGCCGGCGGGCGACGCCGGCCCCGGCCCCGGCCCCGAAACCGAAGACCACCTCCCGGGTACGCATGTCGGCGGCCCAGCGACGGGAGCAGTTGATCGCGACCGGCCGGCAGTTGTTCGCCGAGCGTGGCTTCGACGCCACCTCGATCGAGGAGGTCGCCGCCCGCGCCAAGGTCTCCAAGCCGGTGGTGTACGAGCACTTCGGCGGCAAGGAAGGGCTGTACGCGGTGGTGGTGGACCGGGAGGTCCGCGCCCTACTGGACCGGATCACCACGGCGTTGACCGCTGGGCATCCCCGGGAGCTGCTGGAACAGGCCGCGCTGGCCCTGCTGGGCTACATCGAGGAGGAGGCCAGCGGCTTCCGGGTCCTGGTCCGCGAGTCGCCGCTGATGTCCGGCACGGCCAACTTCAGCAGCGTGATGAACGACGTGGCGCACCAGGTCGAGCACATCCTGGGCGCCGAGTTCAAGAGCCGCGGGTACGACCCGAAGCTCGCCGAGCTCTACTCGCAGGCGCTGGTCGGCATGGTGGCCCTGACCGGGCGCTGGTGGCTGGAGGTGCGCAAGCCGCGCAAGGAGACGGTGGCGGCGCACCTCGTCAACCTGGCGTGGAACGGGCTGTCGCACCTGGAGGCGAAGCCGACACTGATCACCGCGCGCCGCCACTGAGCCGGCTGACCCCGAGCCCGCTGACCGCACACCGCTGCTGAGCCTGCTCAGCGGCGGTGTGCGTCGGCGACCGGGTGTTTACGGCGCTCCAGCTCCGCCTCCGCGTGCTCGGCCGGGCCGACCTTGTCGTACAGGCCGGTGCCGAACAGGATCAGGCCGAACAGCATCGACACCACGACTGTCGACATCGAGAAGTTGAGGAAGTTCGCGTCGGTCTGCAGCACGGACATCATCAGAATGCTGGTCACCAGGAACACCACACCCGCAGTGAGATTCATGTAGTGACCGAGGTTGCTGCGCCGCGACGCCCCGATGATCAGGACGATTCCGAAGATCACCGAGGCGAGCGAGAAGGCCAGGTTGGTCCGCAGTCCGAGGGCCCAGGTGCTGCTCCGAGCGAAGAGCGGGTCACCGATCGTCTCGGCGACACCCCAGACGCCGAAGACCAGGATGTAGACGCCGACCAGACCGGAGAGGACCCGGTACAGCGGCCGTGCCGGATGGTTGACCGGAAAATGCGGCATACCCGAGACCCCCTGATTGACCGTTTCAGGGGAATTGTCGCCCACAAAAACGGGCACGTCAGGCAAAACACTGATGGTCGCGCGGGAGCCCGAGCTGCGCAGGGATCAAGCCTGACCGCCCGGAGCAGCTCGGGCTCCGGCGAAAACCACCACCGCAACCACGAAGAGCTCAGAGAATCAGACGAGCCTTGTGGAAGGCCTCCGCCTCCTCCTCGGACCCGACCTTGCCGTACATGCCGACCATGAGCAGCACCAGGGACGCCGTCAGCACCACGACCACAGTGGTGATGCTGAAGTTGAAGATGTTGGCGTCGGTGCGGATGAAGGCGAGACCACCCAGGCCGATCACCATCAGGGCGTACGCCAGCCACTGGTTGATCGCCACGTCGATGTTGCGGCCGAGCGCGGTGCCGACCAGCACGACGATCCCGAGCAACACGCTGAGCAGCGAGAAGCCGAGGTTGGTGCCCTGACCGAGGACCCGGGTGTCGTCCTGGGCGAGGATCTCGTTGCCGGTGCTGGCGATGATGCCGAGCACACCGAAGACCACCAGGTACAGACCGGTCAGCCCGCCGATCGCCCGGTAGATCGGCCGCGCGGGGTGGTTGACGGGGGTGTGTGCCATGTCTGTGTCTCCAACGCCGTGGGGTAGGTGTCGCCGACGATTGTCTCGCATGTGGTGGTGTGACGCCGCACACGGGGCCCGGGCCGGCGCGCCCGGAACGTTCAGCTCTCCGGCAGGTCCTCGGCGAGGGTCATCCAGCTCTCCTCGATCCGCTCCCGCTCGGCGCGCAGATCCTTGAGCTGGGCGTCCAACTCGGCGACCCGGGCGTAGTCGGTGGCGTCCGCCGCCAACTGATCGAGCAGCGTGGTCTCGCGCTGGTCGAGTTTGCCGAGCTGCCGTTCCAGCCGGCTCAGTTCCTTGCGGGCCTGGCGGACCTCGGCGGCGGACATGCCGGCTCCCGAGGAAGCGGTGGGCCCGGAGGTCGAGGTGACACCCGCCCGAGAAGAGCCGGCCCGCTCGGCGGTCCGCGCGAGGTACTCGTCCACGCCACCCGGCAGGTGCACCAGCCGACCGTCGCCGAACATGCCGTACGCGGTGTCGGTGACCCGCTCGATCAGGTAGCGGTCGTGGCTCGCCACGATGATCGTGCCGGGCCACGAGTCGAGCAGGTCCTCCAACGCTGCGAGGGTGTCGGTGTCCAGGTCGTTGGTGGGCTCGTCGAAGAGCAGGACGTTGGGCTCTCCCGCGAGCAGCCGCAGCATCTGCAACCGGCGGCGTTCCCCACCGGAGAGGTCGCTGACCGGGGTCCAGAGGCGGCGGTCGTCGAAGCCGAACACCTCGGCGAGCTGGGACGCGGAGACCTCCCGGTCGCCGAGCTGGACCCGGCGGGCGACCTCCTCGACGGCTTCCAGCACGCGAAGGTGCCCGGGCAGCTCGGTGAGCTCCTGGGACAGGAACGCCGGCCGCACCGTGGAGCCGGTGCCGAGACGGCCACCGTCGGGGCGGGTGATGCCGGCGAGCAACCGCAGCAACGTGGTCTTGCCGGCGCCGTTGGCGCCGAGGATGGCAATCCGGTCGCCGGGGCCGACCAGCCAGCTGACGTCGCGCAGGATCTCCTTGGGGCCGGCGTGCAGCTCGACGTTCTCCAGCTCGTACACCTGCTTGCCGAGCCGGGAGACGGCCATGCGTTGCAGGGACATGGTGTCCCGCGCCGGCGGCACGTCGGCGATCAACGCGTTCGCGGCGTCGATGCGGAACTGGGGCTTGGAGGTACGGGCCGGCGGACCACGGCGCAGCCAGGCGATCTCCTTGCGGAGCAGGTTCTGCCGGCGGGCCTCGGTGGCGGCGGCGACGCGCTCGCGCTCGGCGCGGGCCAGGGTCCAGGCGGCGAAGCCGCCCTCGTAGGCGCGAACGGTCTGGTCCGCGACCTCCCAGGTGGTGGTGCAGACCGCGTCGAGGAACCACCGGTCGTGGGTGACGACCACCAGCGCGCCCTTGCGGCCGACCAGGTGCCGGGCGAGCCAGTCGACACCGCCGACGTCGAGGTGGTTGGTGGGCTCGTCGAGGATGAGCAGGTCGGAGTCGCGGACGAGTAGCGCGGCGAGCGCCACCCGGCGTCGTTCGCCACCGGACATCGGGCCGACCGGCTGGTCGAGGCCCAGGTGCGGCATGCCGAGGCCGTCGAGGATGGCACGCACACCGGCGTCACCGGCCCACTCGTGCTCGGCGCCCATGCCCTCGTCGAGCCAGGCGGTGCCGAGCACCACGTCCCGGACCGTGGCGTCGGGGGCCAGCGTGAGCTGCTGCGGCAGCCACAGCACGCGCAGGTCGCGACGGTGGGTCACCCGGCCGTCGTCGGGGCCCTCCTGCTTCGTGAGCAGCCGCAGCAGGGTGGACTTGCCGGCGCCGTTGAGGCCGACCACGCCGATCCGGTCGGCGTCGTCCAGGCCGAGCGAGACGTCCGTGAGCAGCCGCCCTGCCGCGCCGTACCCCTTGGACACCCGGTCCAGATTGACGATGTTCGCCACGATCCACCCTTCATGATCAAGGCGTCCCGGTGCCGGCGGGCACCTGGACGCCTGCCTCAAGGGTACGCGGACGCCCCGGCCGACCGCGCCGCGCGCCCGCGGGACTGGTGGGACGGGCCGTCAGCCGACGCGGGCACCGGCGACCGGGCCGTGGGCGACCCGCGCCTCCCGGCACACCTCCGCGGCGTTCAGCTCGGCGGCGATCCGCTCCGCGTCGGCCGCGTCGGCCGCGAGGAACACACAGGTCGGGCCGGAGCCGGAGACGATGCCGGTGAGCGCGCCGGCCTCCTCGCCGGCCTTGAGGGTGTCGGCCAGCGCCGGGAGCATGGCCAGCGCGGCGTCCTGGAGGTCGTTGCCGAGCGTCCGGGCGAGTACCCGGGGGTCGCGTTGACGCAGCGCGCCCAGGAGGGCGTCGGTGGGGCCCAGCGGGGCACCGGCGGCACCGGAGTCGCGCAGCCGGTCCAGCTCGCGGTACGCGGCGGGAGTGGAGAGGCCCACGTCGGCGATCGCCACCACCCAGTGCCAGGTGGTCGGACGGGCCAGCACCGGGCTGATCGCCTCACCCCGGCCGGTGCCCAGCGCGGTGCCCCCGTAGATCAGGAACGGCACGTCGGAGCCGAGGTCGGCGGCGATCCCGGCCAGCTCGTCGCGGGACAGCCCGGTGCCCCACAGCGCGTCGCAGGCCACCAGCGCGGCGGCCGCGTCGGCGCTCCCACCGGCCAGCCCGCCGGCGAGCGGAATCTGCTTACGCAGGTGCAGCCGGGCGTGCGGCAGCACACCCGCGTACCCGGCGAGGGCGTGCGCCGCGCGGATCACCAGGTTGGAGTCGTCCAGGGCCAGCTCGCCGGTGCCCTCGCCCTCCATCGTCAGGGCGAGCGTGTCGCCCCGACGGGCCGTCAGCTCGTCGTAGATCGAGATGGCGTGGTAAACCGTGTTCAGCTCGTGGTAGCCGTCCCGGCGCAGCGGGCCCACCCCGAGGTGCAGATTGACCTTGGCGGGCACCCGGACCTTCACCGGCCCGATGGCCCCGCGTCGCTCGTCCTCGTCGTCCGGACGCCAGGCCTCGGTCACGGGGTGACATCCCGCAAGCGCAGGCGGATGTCGAACGGCTTGGCCACGATCAGCTCCTCGGCGTCCTCGGCGGGCACGGGCGTCAGCCTACTTCGCGGCCGGCGTACCGGCCGGAGCCGACGCGGCGATGGCGGCGAACTGCTCGACGGTCAGGGATTCCCCCCGGGCGCCGGGGTCGACGCCGGCCGCGGTGAGCGCGGCGGCGGCCCGGTCCGCGCTACCGGCCCAGCCGGCCAACGCGGCGCGCAGCGTCTTGCGCCGCTGCGCGAACGCCGCATCCACCACTGCGAACACCCTTTCCCGAGGTACGTCGGACCGGGGCGGTTCGTGGCAGGTGAAGGCGACCAGGCCGGAGTCGACGTTGGGCACCGGCCAGAACACGTTCGGGGGCACCCGTCCGGCACCCCGGGCCTGGGCGTACCAGGCGAGTTTGACCGACGGGATTCCGTACACCTTGGAGCCGGGACCGGCGACCAGCCGGTCGGCGACCTCCTTCTGCACCATCACCAGGCCGTGCCGCAGGGTGGGCAGCACGGCGAGCAGGTGCAGCACCACTGGCACGGCCACGTTGTAGGGCAGGTTCGCCACCAGCGCGGTCGGCGGTGGGTCGGCCAGCTCGGCGGCGGCGACGCGCAGGGCGTCAGCTCGGTGCACGGTGAGCCGGTCGGCGTCCGCCGAGGCGTACCGCGCGGCGGTCTCCGGCAGCGCGCCGGCCAGCACCGGGTCGATCTCCACGGCGTGCACGTGCCCCGCGATCGGCAGCAGCCCCAGGGTCAGCGAACCGAGCCCCGGGCCGACCTCCAGAGCCACGTCGTCCGGGGTCAGGCCGGCGGCGGTGACGATCCGGCGCACGGTGTTCGGGTCGTGCACGAAGTTCTGGCCCAGCTTCTTGGTGGGCGCGACGCCCAGCCGGGCGGCGAGCTCCCGGATCTCCGCCGGGCCGAGGAGACCGGTCATGCCTGGAAGCGTAGCGACGGGGTCGGTGCCGACCGTCGGGCCGGGCTCACCACGGGCCGAAGACCCGGTCGCCGGTGGCGGAGATGGTCGCGCACAGCTCGTCCAGGTCGGTGCCGGTGGTCTGGGCGAGCGCCCGGACGGTGAGCGGGATCAGGTACGAGGCGTTCGGCCGGCCACGGTGCGGTGTCGGGGTGAGGTACGGGGCGTCGGTCTCCACCAGTATCTGGTCGACGGGGGTGAGCGCGGCGGCCTCCCGCAGCGCGTTGGCGCTGCCGAAGGTGACGGTGCCGGCGAAGCTGAGCAGGTAACCGCGGCGGACACACTCGCGGGCGAAGTCGGCGTCACCGGAGAAGCAGTGCAGCACCACCCGGTCCGGCGCTCCCTCGTCGTCGAGGATCCGCAGCACGTCCGCGTGGGCGTCCCGGTCGTGGATGACCAACGCCTTGCCGTACCGCTTGGCGATCGCGATGTGCGCCCGGAAGCTGTCCTCCTGCGCGGCGCGCCCCTCGTCGCCGGTCCGGAAGAAGTCCATTCCGGTCTCGCCGATCCCCCGGACCCGGTCGCGGGCGGCGAGTGACTCGATCTCCCGCAACGCCTCGTCGAGGTCGCTGAGCCGGGGTGCCTCGTTGGGGTGCAGCGCCACGGTGGCCAGCACGGCGGGGTACCGCTCGGCGGTGGCCGCGCCCCACCGGGACGAGGCGACGTCCACGCCCACCTGGACCAGCCGGTCCACCCCGACCTTGGTGGCCAACTCGATCGCCACCCCGACCGGGTCGTCGGCCGGCCCGCCGCCGGGCGCACCGGCCTCGCTGACAGTGATGTCCAGGTGGGTGTGGCTGTCCAGTACCGCGCGGGGCAGCGGCTCGGGGGCGGGCGGAAACTCTCCGGCCCGCCGGGCGGCACGCTCTCGGCGCGATTCAGTGGGCTCGCTCATCAGCGACAGCATCACACACCGGGGCTGTCCATCTGCCCGCCACCCGACGTTCACCTCGACTACGCCGCGCGACTCTACCGTCGCCAGCGAGCGAGCGAACCGGGTCGACAGGGCATCTCGTCGAGGGAGAGGGAGACGGCGGCATGAGCGTCATCCCCCAGACCGGCGGGACCGCCGGCGAACGTACCGGGTTGCATGTGGCGTTCGGCGGCGGTGTGTACCCGGCCGAGGAGATCGCCCGAGGCGCCGCGTACGAGCTGTTCAGCGCCGACGAGGTGGCCGGCTTCGAGTGGGCGCCCCGGCCGGGCAGCGCGCTGCCGTGGCGCCGGTTCGTGCACGTCAGCGAGGTGACCGCGGTACACGGAGGCACCGAACCGGCCGACGAGCCGGAGATGCCGCTGATGATGCCGGCGCACCGCGAGCGGGGTTGGGCGTACCTGCACCAGCTCAGCCAGCAGCCGTCCGCGGCGGGTGACCCGGTGCTGGCGGCGGCGCGCGCGTCGGCGGTGGTCCGGCGGGGCACCCGGATGGTGAAGGTGCTCTCCGCCCAGCAGCTCGCCGGCTACGTGCGGGGCTGGTTGCCGCACGGCTTCTGCTACCGCGAGTACGACGTTGCGCACCTGCGTACGCCGGCGACGACGACGGTGCTGCGCAGCGACGGTGACGTCGGCCGGGAGGGGCCGGATGTGACGTACGCGCTGCGGTGGCGGGCGTCCGACCCGGGCGACTACGACGTGCCGGTGGGCGAGGCGCACCGCGGCCTGACCGCGCTGGCGTCCCGGGACCGGCTCGGCGCCCCGGTGCTGGGCACGGGCTTCGTGCCGAGCAACGGTCAGCTCATTCCGGAGTTCATCACCCGGGACTTCGCCGACCTGCCGATGCCGGCGAACGCCGCCCTGATCGCGTACCCCGCGGAGGGGGTGGAGGTGGTGCTCTACACCTACCAGGCCGAGCAGCGCGGATGGCTGCGGATGGTGGGCCCGCAGTGGCGACACCTGCTGGCCGGGGTGCCGGGCCTGTCCCCGGACCAGGAGTACGTGCCGAACGGGGACGCGCCGCGCTCCACCCAGTTGGTCGGTCTCTACGGTGACACCGAGTACGAGGCGGTGGCCGACCTGCCCGGCGGGTTCCGGGTGCTGGCGATGACCCGGGCGGCCCGTTACCCGGTGGAGGCGGTGGCTCGCCGACTCCGGTTCGCCCAGTGGCGGGGTGTGCCCTGCCTGGTGCTGCGGGAGGAGGCCGGTTGGTTGCGGGTGCGCCTGCGCTTCCCGAACCCGGAGGCGGTGGTGGCGACCGGCGCGCAGTGCCACGAACGAGGCGTCTACGAGGCGTGGGCGTTGGGCACCGAGGTGACCGACGACCAGGTGATGGACACCCGGTACGCGATGTGACGGCGCGCGGCGGCAGCGGGTAGAGCGCGAACAGGACGCCACCGAGCAGGAAGGCCGACCACCCGT
>NZ_JBSFBM010000152.1:0-15812 GCF_053592955.1 Micromonospora sp. NPDC002411
GCCAGCTCCGCGCCGTGGTACCGGCCGGTGCCGGCGCCGGCATCCACCACCAGGGGGTACGCGCCGACGTCGGGCGTCGAGGGCTCGGACCGTACCCCCGCTGTTGTGTCCTTTGCTCTGCTTACCTCCAGGCGACACCCCTGGTCGGAGACCGGTGCCTCGGTGGGAGCAGAGCCCCGGGGGTGCGTCGCGTCGAGACGGCCGACGGCCTCCGTGGCGGCGGTGGCGAGGGCGGCGGAGATGACGTCGTAGTGGCCGGCGGCCTGGAAGTCCTCCCGGGCCGCGATCATCTCGGCGGTGTCCCCGACGTGCGGGGCGCGACCGGCGAGCAGGTTGACGTAACCCTGGCGGGCGATGTCGAAGCTGTGCCGGTGCGGGCAGCGCAAGGCTCGGGCGGTGCCGGCGGTCGTCTCGCTCAACGGTTCGCCGCAGACCGGGCAGCGCATTCGGTGCAGGATCCGGGGATCCACGTCAGGCCGCCGGCTCGTGCCGTGGGCGGGGCTGCTGACCAGCCAGGTGGTCCACCACCCGGTGGGTGAGCGCGCCGAGCGCCTCGATCTCGGCGGGGGTGAGCAGGTCGATGAGGTTCCGGCGGACGGCGGCCAGGTGGCCGGGTGCCGCAGCCTCGATGGCCTCCCGGCCGGCCGGGGTGAGCGCGACTATCGAGCCGCGGGCGTCGTCCGGGCACTCCTGTCTGGTCACCAGGCCGCGTTGCTGCATCCGGGTGAGGTGGTGGGAGAGCCGGCTGCGGGACCAGAGCATCCGATCCGCCAGATCGCGGAGGCGCAGACGTCCCTCCGGTGACTCCGAGAGGTCGGAGAGCACGTCGTAGTCGGGCTCGGAGAGACCGCTGTCCTGCGTCAGGTCCCGGGCCAGCTCCAGGTCGAGCAGGCGACGCATCCGGCGGTAGCCCCGCCAGGCGCGGTCCTCCCGCTCGTCCAACCACCGTGGCGCGTCCATGCCACCAGCCTACCCGGATCGTTGACATGTCATCGAATCACCCCCTACGGTCGATGACATGTCAACGAATGACCTCTGGCAGCTCTTCGGCGAACGCGGGCGCGGAGTGCTGGTCACCCTGCGCCGCGACGGCCGACCCCAACTGTCGAACCTCGACTACCTGGCCGAGCCGGGGCTCATCCGATGCTCGACCGTCGGCGACCGGGCCAAGGCCCGCAACCTGCGCCGGGACCCCCGGGCGAGCTTCCACGTGACGACCAGCGACGGTGGCGCGTACGCGGTCGCCGACGGCACCGCCACCCTCACCCCACCCGCCGCCACCGAGGACGACGCCACCGTTGAGGAACTGGTCGAGGTCTACCGGCGCATTCGCGGCGAGCACCCCGACTGGGCGGAGTACCGGGCCGCCATGGTCGCCGACGGTCGAGTGGTCATCCGACTCACGGTCGAACGCGTCTACGGCTGGCCCGGATGAGCGGCCTGCTCGGATGGGCAGGAGCTTGCTGACTAGGGTCTGAGCATGGTCGCAACTATCCGATACGAGGACATCGTCAAGGTCCCGAAGGCGCTGCTGCACGACCACCTCGACGGCGGCCTGCGGCCGGCGACGATCGTCGACCTGGCCGCCGAGGTGGGCCACGAGCTGCCCGCCACCGATCCCGAGGCGCTGGGACGCTGGTTCGCGGAGGCGGCCGACTCCGGTTCCCTGGAGCGCTACCTCGAGACGTTCGCGCACACCGTCGCGGTCATGCAGACCGCGCCGGCGCTACGGCGGGTCGCCCGCGAGTGTGCCCTCGACCTGGCGGCCGACGGGGTGGTCTACGCCGAGGTGCGCTTCGCCCCGGAGCAGCACCTGGAGCAGGACCTCAGCCTGGACGAGGTGGTCGAGGCGGTGCTGGCCGGGTTCGCGGAGGGCACCGCCCAGGCCGTCGAAGCGGGCCTGACCATCCGGGTGGGCACCCTACTCACGGCGATGCGGCACGCCGCCCGATCCCAGGAGATCGCCGAGCTGGCCGTGCGGCACCGGGACGCCGGGGTGGTCGGCTTCGACATCGCCGGCGCCGAGGCGGGCTTCCCGCCCACCCGGCACCTGGACGCCTTCGAGTACCTCCAGCGGGAGAACTTCCACTTCACCATCCACGCCGGCGAGGCGTTCGGGCTGCCCTCCATCTGGCAGGCGATCCAGTGGTGCGGAGCGGACCGGCTCGGCCACGGGGTACGGATCGTCGACGACATCGCCCCCGACGGCGCGCTCGGTCGGCTGGCCGCGTACGTCCGGGACAAGCGGATCCCCCTGGAGCTGTGCCCCTCCTCGAACGTGCAGACCGGTGCGGTGGCCTCCATCGCGGACCACCCGATCGGCCTGCTGCGGGACCTGCGCTTCCGGGTGACGGTCAACACCGACAACCGGCTGATGAGCGGCACCTCCATGTCGCGGGAGATGTCGCTGTTGGTGGACACCTTCGGCTACGGCTGGAAGGAGTTGCAGTGGTTCACCATCAACGCGATGAAGAGCGCCTTCATCCCGTTCGACGAGCGGCTCCGGATCATCGATGAGGTGATCAAGCCGGCGTACGCCAAGCTGCTGGCCTGACCCCCTCAGCCGTGCGGGTGGCCGGCGAGCAGGCCGGCCACCCGGCGCAGCACCTCCCGGGCGCGGGCCGCCTCCGCGCCCAACCCGGTCTGCCGGCGCAGGACCGCGGGCTCGGCCCGGAGCAGCGCCACCCCCCGCCGGACCAGCACCCGGGGAGCCTTACGCTGCTCGGACAGGTCACGGGCCAGCCGGCGGAGGAAGGTCGCCCCGCGCGGTCGACGCAGCGCGTACGCCCCGGCCAGCAGTCCCCGGCGACGGCACTCCTCGACGATCTCGGCCGCGAAGATCCCTTCGGCCACGAAAAGTGGCGATCCGTCGACATGGAATGGCCGGGTGGCCACCCTCCGGTCCGCACCGATCGCATAAACCGGCACATCGGCTCGGCCTTCACGAGCAAGTTGGGCAATGATTTCCACCGCTGTCGAGGCGTCCCAGGACTGAGGAGATTCCCAATCCACCTGGCCGTTTCGTCGCGGCAACGTAGGGTCATCGCCGTCTTTGTAGAAGTCGTCCAAGCAGAGCACCGGTAACCCGGTTTGCTGTGCTATGTACGACTTTCCGGAGCCCGAAGGACCGGCGAGCAGGACAACGCGGTGCGGATGTTCCATTACCTTCAGTTACTCCGGCCAGACGGACTGCTATCAAATCGCATCAACATCTCATCACACCTTCGGTCGGGGACAACCTGGGCTTTCTTCTTGCCGACCGGCGTGATGGAATCTCGGGGGTCCGACCCGCCGGGTCGGTCGCTGGGCGTTGCCCGAGGCAACGCGTTGAAGCTGTAATCGCGAGGGCGGTGTTGTGAGCAAACGGCCAAAGATGGCGGGCTCCCTCCTGTCGCGGCTGCGCCAGCCGGCCAGCCGGCTCGGGGACATGCCGATCTGGTCCAAGCTCGGTCTAATCATGATCGTGCCGACCATCGCCACGGTCGTGGTGGGCACCAGTGGTCTGGTCGACCACGTGGAGACGCTCAACAATGCCAACCGGGCCGGCGACCTGGCGAACCTGTCGAGCTATTCAGGTGACCTGGTCGACAGCCTGCAGGACGAGCGGACCGCCGCCGTGCTGCTGCTGGGCGCCGACGGGACGCAGCCGACGGCCCAGTACCAGGAGGCCTACAACCGGGTGAACTCCCGGGTCGACCAGGACGCGATCCCCTACCGGCAGCAGCGCGCCGACATCGAGGACCTGCCGAGCAGCCTGGACGGTCTGCTCGACGGCATCGACCAGAACCTGCAGGACCTGTCGGGCGTCCGCAGCCAGGTCTTCAACGGCAAGCTCGCGCTCACCGAGACCGTGCAGGCGTACGAGGGCCTGATTAGCGACCTGCTCGCCATCCGCGACTCGGCCACGCAGCTCGCCGGTGACAACGACCTGAGCGACCGGATGCGCGCCGCCGCGGCGGTCGCCCGGGAGAAGGAGTTCCTCGCCGTACGCCGGGTCGTGGTGCACCGCGCGCTGGGCGTCAAGGGTGGAAAGCGCCTGACGCCGGCGCTGCGCACCGACTACATCGCCAGCGGCACCGGCCAGCAACAGGCGCTGCAGAGCTTCAAGGCCGTCGCCACTCCGGACGACGCGAAGTTCCACGACCAGACCGTCGCGGGCGGCGACCGTCGGCAGGCACAGAACTACACCGGCTGGATCGACGGCAACACCACCGGCGACATGCGTGGCGCGCCGTTCGGCCCGGACCAGTGGGAAGCCGCCATGACGGCCAACGCCAAGCTGGTCCGCACCGTCGAGACGCAGCTTGACAGCGAAGTGGTCAAGGAAGCCGACGCCCTCCGCTCGGATGTCCAGCGCCAGGTCTTCCTGGAGACCGGCCTGCTGCTCAGCATGCTGCTGCTGGCCATCCTCTTCGCGTACCTGGTCGCCCGGTCCATGGCCCGTTCGCTCCGCGAACTGCGGCAAGGTGCCCTCTCCGTCGCCCAGTACGGCCTACCGCAGGCGGTTGCCCGACTGCGTGACCCGCAGGTCGTCGGGCAGCTCACCCCCGTGCAGTTGGCGAACCAGATCGCCGAGCCGCTGCCGGTCCGCAGCCGTGACGAGTTCGGCCAGGTGACCGAGGCGTTCAACGCCGTCCACCTGGAAGCCGTCCGTACGGCCGCCGAGCAGGCGGCACTGCGCGCCTCCGTCGCGACCATGTTCGTCAACCTGGCCCGCCGTTCACAGATCCTGGTCGACCGCCTCATCGGGCACCTCGACCGGCTGGAGCGCGGCGAGGAAGACCCGGACCGTCTGGCCGAGCTGTTCCAGCTCGACCACCTGGCCACCCGAATGCGCCGCAACGACGAAAACCTGCTGGTGCTCGCCGGTGCCGACTCCACCCGCGTGCAGCGGGAGCCGGCCGCGCTCATCGACGTGCTGCGCGCCGCGCAGTCCGAGGTCGAGCACTACACCCGGATCGAGTTCGGCGTCATCGACCGTGACATCGAGGTCGCCGCACACGCGGTCAACGACCTGGTGCACCTCGTCGCCGAGCTGTTCGACAACGCCACCGCGTTCTCTCCGCCCGACTCGCAGGTGATGGTCGAGGCCCGCCGGGTCGGCGACCGCGCCTCGCTCTACGTCGAGGACCGCGGCATCGGCATCAGCGCCGACCAGCTGCACGACCTCAACGAGCGGCTCGCGACGCCGCCGCAGGTGGACGTGGCCGTCTCCCGGATGATGGGCCTGGTCGTGGTCGCCCGGCTGGCCTCCCGGCACGGCGTCCGGGTCGAGCTGCGCCCCGGCTCCGACCGTGGCACTGTCGCGGACGTCACCCTGCCCACCTCGGTGCTGGTGCCCCGGGCGCTCTCCGGTCGGGTGCAGCAGCCTCCGGCTCTCCCCGCCGCCGGCGGCCCTCAGCAGAACGGGCCCGCACCGGTCTTCGGCGCGCTGCCGGCGTTGGGCAACGGCCCCCGTCCGAGCGAGTCCGGCAACCAGGTCACCCTCGGCGGTCGTCCGTTCGAGCCCGCCTCGCGCAACGGATCCGGCACCCCGGCCAACGCCGGCGGCTACCGCTCGATGCCGGCGTGGTCCGACCTGACCGGCGCTGCCGGTGCGAACGGCGTCAACGGTGGCGACGGGTTCACCCCGCGGCCCGCCAACGGCCAGGGCATCGACCCGCTGCCGCAGCGTCGCGCCGGGGACGACGGGCCGAGCACCGGCCAGCAGCCGTCCATTCCTCGACAGTTGCCGAGCAGCCCCGAGACGCAGCCGTACTCGGCGCCCCCGGTTTCCGCGCAGCCCTACTCCGGCGCGCCGGTCTCCGCCTCGCCGGCCTCCGGTCAGCCGTACTCCGGCCAGCCCTACTCGGGAGCTCCGTACTCCGGTCAGCCGGTGTCCGCGGCCCCGGCCTCCGGCCAGCCGTACGCCGGTCCGCCGGTGTCCGCCTCGCCCGTGTCGGCGTCGCCGGCGTCCGGTCAGCCGTACTCGGGTCAGCCGTACTCGGCGCCGCCGGCCTCCGGTCAGTCGTTCAGCGGGTTCACGCCCCGGTCGGCCCCGCCCGCGCCCGCGGCCGGTGCTCCGGCACCGCCGGCCTGGCCTCCGGTGCCGAACGGGGACCGGGACGCGGCCACCCCGCCGGTGCCCGAGCGGCTCGCCGCCGCCCTGGACATGACCACCGAGCTGCCGCGCGTGCCGCGACCCGGCGAACAGCCGTCCGCCGCAGCCGCCCAGGCTCCGGCTCCGGCTCAGCGTCCGGCTCCGGCTCCAGCTCCGCAGAGTCGGCCGGCTCCGCAGCAACCGCAGGCGCAGAACCGCCAGCGGTACGCGGACGAGACGATGGAGCTGCCGATCTTCCGGGAGCTCGAGTCGGCCTGGTTCCGTACCCGCCGCCCGGGTTCGGAGGAGGGCGCCGCCGGCGCCAAGCCGGCGACGAACGGCGACAACGCGACCCAGCAGTTCGCCACCGTCGAGGCCACCGGTCAGGCAGTCCACAAGACACCACCCGGGACGACAGGTAACACACCGATGGCAGACACTCCGACGGCCGGAGGAGCGCCGCGGGGCAACGGCTCCACAGCGAACGAGGGCGGTCGCCCCAGCCTCGCTGAGAGCCTGCCGAACCGCCGGCCCCAGCCGCAGACCAACGGTTGGCAGACCGCGGCCGACGACGGCTGGCGTGCTGCCTCGGCGGCGGCTGACACGGTGCCGGTGAGCGAGACCACCACGACCGGTCTGCCGAAGCGCAAGCCGATGGCGCAGCTGGTACCTGGTGCGGTGGAGAAGCCCACCACCTCGGTCCAGCGGCGCTCCCCGGAGGCGGTTCGTGGCCTGCTCTCCGCCTACCACCGGGGCGTGCAGCGAGGGCGTAGCACCTCGGACAACCCGACCAGCCCGGAGGCAACTTCGGGTGGGCAATCCTCGCAGTCTGGCTCAGGCCCGGTGGCCGGGAGCGGGCAGAAGGAGCAAGAAGGATGACAACTACGCAGGATCTTGGTTGGCTGCTGGCCAACTTCGCCGACCGGGTGCCCGGTGTCGCGCATGCGGTCGCCGTATCGGCGGACGGCCTTCTCCTGGCGTCGTCACGGGATCTGCCGCGCGACCGGGCAGACCAGCTCGCCGCGATCTCGTCGGGTCTGGTCAGTCTGACCCAGGGGGCAGCACGCTGCTTCGAGGGAGGCGCGGTGTTGCAGACCGTCGTGGAGATGGACAATGGCTTCCTGTTCCTGATGTCCATCTCGGATGGCTCGTCCTTCGCCGTGCTGGCTGCTCGCAGCTCCGACGTGGGCCAGGTCGGCTACGAGATGGCGCTGCTGGTCGACCGGGTGGGCGACGCGCTGACCCCGCAGCCGCGTGCGGCTGCGGGCATGCTGGGCTGACGTCTCGCCGATCGTGAGGTCGGCACGACTTCAACAACGACAACGACGGGTTTCACCGGTGGGAGCCGGTAACGGGTGCGAAGGAGGTGAGCGGCGAGATGGCCGATCGTGACGAACCAACCGGAGCGTTGGTCCGTCCATACGCCGTGACCCGTGGTCGCACCCGTCCCCGGCTCGACATCGCGCTGGAGGCGCTCGTCGAGACGACGGTGCGCGGCCGTACCGCTGCCAATGGCAACGGTGGTGGCCGCGAACACCAGTACATCGCCGCGCTGTGTGACGGACGCGTGCAATCGCTCGCGGAGATCGCGGCGCGGATGCAGCTCCCGCTCGGTGTGGCCCGGGTGCTCATCGCCGACATGGCGACGGACGGCCTGGTCGCGGTCCACGAGCCGACCATCCTGGACGACTCCGACGACGCGGTGGGCACTGAACTGCTGGAGAGGGTGCTGAGTGGACTTCGCAGGCTCTGACATGTCGCACCGCCCGCCGAACCCGGGCGGCCGCGTGACGTCGGCGAAGATCGTTATCGCCGGTGGATTCGGCGTCGGTAAGACGACGCTGGTCGGCTCGGTCTCGGAGATCACGCCGCTGACCACCGAGGCCATCATGACCTCGGCTGGCGTGGGCGTCGGCGACACCCGGCAGGTGCCGGGCAAGTCGACGACCACGGTGGCCATGGACTTCGGCCGGATCTCGATCGACCGTGACCTGATCCTGTACCTCTTCGGTACGCCGGGTCAGACCCGATTCTGGTTCATGTGGGACGAACTGGTTCGGGGCGCGATCGGCGCGGTCGTGCTGGTGGATACTCGCCGGCTGGCCGACTGCTTCGCCGCGATCGACTTCTTCGAGCACCGACGCCTCCCGTACCTGGTGGCGATCAACTGCTTCGACGGGATGCAGTACCACGACCCGCAGGACGTTCGGGACGCCTTGGCGATCTCCAGCGACGTGCCGGTGGTGGCCTGTGACGCCCGTAACCGGGAGTCGACGAAGCACGTGCTGATCTCGCTGGTCGAGTACGTGCTCACCATGCGCCGTACGCGCGCCGTCGCCCCGGCCTGATCGGGACGCAACACGCCCGGTGGTGGCTCCGGCCCCCACCGGGCGCGGCACTCTGCGCGCCCTTCGCCGCTTCCAGAGAGCCTTGGAGCTGTCGGCCCCGGCACCCTGTGGCCGATAGCTCTCCAGGGCTCCTCAGGAGGCGGCGTTGCCGCGTCCTGGACTCCTTGCCCCCCACCACACATGCGACAGCGCCCCCGGTCGACTGACCGGGGGCGCTGTCGTGTGTAGAGAGGGTCAGGACTGGTAACCGGCGGAGCGGTACTCGTACTCCCGGTCGTCGTCACGGTCCCCGTGGTCACGGCTGAAGTCCCAGCCGCCGGCCGCCTCACGACCGGGCCGACCGCCCACCGCGAAACCGCCGATCTCCTGGCCACGACGCCAGCCACGGAAGTAGCCGGTGGTGTTCTCCGCGAGACTTGCCGCATCGCGCACTATCCGCAATGGACGCTCCTCACGCAGCGGGGAACCCGGGACCAGATTGGCCTGAGGCACACGCTTCGGCAGCCCGGCGTTGGTCTCGGCGCCCACCGCGGGACGGGCGGCCTGTTCTGCGGCCTGCCAGCCGGTGTCGGCAGTGGTCGACCAGTCCAGATCGGACTCCTCGGCCTGGCCGACGAACCAGGCCGACTTGGCCTGCGCGAAGATCAGCAGGTCGCCGTCGCCCTCGTCGGCGACCGGCGGTGGCCGGTGCTCGACCGGCGGTGGCCGGTGCTCCATGGGCGGTGGCCGGTGCTCCATCGGGGGCAGCGGCCGGTGCTCGGCGGCACGGTCGGTGCGAGCAGCCGCTCGACCGCCGCGAGCAGCCTGCTCCCGGTCGACCAATCGCAACGGCGGCGTCTCCAGGTGCGGCTCCGTGGGCGGGTTGAGCCCTTCCCGGAGCGCCCGGTCGGCCAGCGGCGGTGGCTCCACCAGCCGCAGCATGGGCGGCTCCTGGGGTAGGTCGTCGGCCAACCAGGGCGGCGTGACCCGACCGTCGGCCCGACCCGGGTCGGTGGGGGCGTCGATGCCGCGCCCACCGCCGTACGGGTAGGCCACCGGGTTGTTCGGCGAACTGTCGGCCGGGTCCTCCGGGTTGTTGACCAGCGGCCAGTTGGCCCGGGACCCCGGGGGCGCAGTGTCCTGACCGGGCCGCGGGGTCGGCACCGGAATGCTGAGGTCGGTGGCGCTGAACCCGCCCGTGGGCGGCTCGTCGACCGGGCGTTGCAGGTGGCTCGACCGTTCGCCGTTGGTCTTCGGACGGGGCGGGATGACCGTACGCTGCCGTTCGGCCCGCGCATTGTTGATGGCGGCGGTGGTCAGCGTCGGCCGGAACGGCTCGCCGGCCTCGGCCGGAGGCACCGTGCCGCGCTGCGTGGGGGCGATCGGGGTGATCCCGGGCGGCGGGGGTGGCGGCGAGGAGACCGGTCGGTTGGTCGGACCGTCGATCCGGCTGGGCGCCGGCTCGGTGGTGCGGTGCGGAAGTGTGGACGCCGGGGGCTTGGCCATCGCGGCCGGTGCCATCGGTGCGGGTGCGACAGGCGGCGGCGTGACCGGTGCCGGTGCCGTCGGGGGCGGCCCGAGTGGGCGGGGCGACGCCATCGGAGCGTTGCCGGGGATCGGCTCGGGGCGGCTGCGGCGCCCGACGGCCGGTGCGGGCTCGGCGGGCGGGGTGGGACGGACCGGGCGCAGCCCTGCACCGGTGGCGGTCATCCCGGTCAGTTCGCCGACCGACTCGCCACGGCGGGCGGCGGCGCGGCGGCCGGGCGCCTGGGCGGGCGCGGTGACCCGTGAACCGAGCGCACTGACCAGGGCTTCACACCCCGCGTCGCAGGCCCGTACGGAGGCGACGGCCTGCCGGACAGTCTCGGCCACCGCTGAGGTGAGCGCCCGGTTGACCGCGGCGCGCCGGGGCGTTTCGGAGATGGCGACCCGCAGGGCGGTGACCGCCTCGTTGATCTCGTCGGCGTCGGCGACCCCGTCGGCGGCCAGATGCGCGGCGATGGCGTCGGCCGCTACCGACACCTCGCGACCACGGGCCACGGTGCCGCCGAGCATGCCCGGCTCGGGCAGCGCGTCGAGCACCGCGAGAGAGACCGGCTCGGCCGGGTCCGGGTACGCCCGCAAGGCCGCCGGGTAGAGCTCACGAAGGACCTCGCGCAGCGCGACGGCGGCCGAGTGTCGACCAGTGGCCAGCGCCGCGTGCGCGGAGAGCACCTGCTTGTAGCCGGCCAGATCCCGGGGTGCCGGCAGGGTGACCGCCGACAGCGCGCCGGCCTGCAACGCGCGGGCCAGGCCGACGGCCCGTCGTTCGGCCGGAGGCGACTGCATCTCCTCAAGGGAGTCGTCGTCGGCGAACCGCTCGGCGAAGTCGTCCACCGAGTCGTCGTCGGCGATCGCCAGGGGTCGACCCGCCGCGCTCAACAGCGAGATGACCGTGTGGTCGTCGCTGTCGGCGGCGATGGCCGCTCCGCTCGGCCCGCCCGACCGCTCCACGAGCAGCGCGACGAGCTGGGCGTAGCCAGCGGCGTCGTCGCTGATCTCGCTGACATGCAGCAGACGGCCTGCGTCATCGACCACAGCGGACGTCAGCGTCGAGCCGGCGGAGGCCGGTCGGTCAGCCGGATCCGCCGAGGCCAGACCGCAGTAAACGCGCACGAGCGCCACGGCGTCGTCCTCCTCCCGGGACAGGTCTTTCCTCTGCCAGCAACTGATGCTCCCCGGTACGGGTCAGTCGCGCCAGTCCACCACCGCAGAGATCTTGCCGACAATGGTGCGCCAACCCAAACTCGCGGTCTGCGCACCGATCTTCTTCAGCCGCCGCCGACCCATGAAAGCGCCGATGCCGCCGTTGGCGGTGGCCCGCAGCGCCTCGTCCAGGTCGTCGAGACTGGAGCCGGCGGAGAGCATGTCGAGCACCGCAGGCAGCCGCAATGCGTACGAAAGGTCACGAGCGACCTCGCCGGCCTCGATCAGCAGGGTCGAATCCCAGGTGTCGTGCCCGCCGCGCAGGTTCTCCACGACGAGGTCGAGCTCGTAGGTGTCCTCGTCGAGCGGCACGATATCTGCCGGCTCCACCCGTTCGGACAATTCATTCCAGCTGTCCAGTTGGGACAGATCGTTGGGAGCACCGGACCGGATGAAACTGACCAACGACTCGGGGGTCTTGAACAGCAGCAACTTGCCCTTGTTGCTGAGGAAGACCGGCACCTCCTCGTCGTCCGCCTCGTCGGCGACGTCCTCGTCCTCGTCCTCGGCCGCGGTTTCGGCGGCCCCGTCGCGGCGTCGCTTCGAGTCGTCCTCGTCGCTGTCGGCGAACTCCTCGGCCAGCTCCTCGTCGAGGATGACGACGGTCTCGTCGTCCTCTTCCTCCTCGATCACCTGACGGCGGGCGAGGAACGGGTCGTCCAGGTCGCGCTCGGCCACGTCGGTCGGGGTCAGCGAGCTGGCCGGCCGGTACGCCCGCAGTGTGAAGCCGGTGCCGGCGGGGAGGGCGATCTCCACGGGATCGATGCGCAGCTCGTCCCAGAGCGCACGGTCGACCGGGCCCGCTGGGCGGTCGATCTCCTCGATCTCGTCTGGCTGGGCCGCGCCGGTGGTGTCGTCGAGCTCGGGCTCGTCGGCGTCGGGCCGTTGGGGCGACTGGCGGGCCACGCTGACCTCCGTGTGCTTCGGGTTGCCCACCCGCCGGGGTCTCTGACCGACGAGTGACTCTGGGCACATACCCTAGTCGGCGGACCTGGGTGACCGGTGCCCGCACCCCGGTGGCCGCTTGGCGCACGGATTCGGCCTGCTGGTGACGGGCGCTGGCGAACCGACCGTTCGACAAGTAGCGTAGCTACGCATGAAGGCCCAGGCGTTGCACGGCCACCTCGACGCTCTGCTGCTCGCCGTTCTCGAACAGGGCGCGCTGCACGGCTACGCCATCATCGAGGCCCTACGCGAGCGCAGTGACGGCAGCCTCGATCTGCCCACCGGCACCATCTACCCGGCGTTGCGTCGCCTGGAGCGCGCCGGGCACGTGGCGAGCACCTGGAGCACCGTCAACGGCCGGGAGCGGCGGACGTACGAGCTCACCGACTCCGGCCGGCGGGCGCTGGCCGGGGAACGCGCCGGTTGGCACGACTTCCAGCTGACCGTCGGCCGGTTCCTGGACCCGGGCAGCCCACCCACGACCCCGGCCTGATCCCCACCGGGCGGGCGTTGGCTCAGCGGGCGACGGCCAGCAGCCAACCGCGCACCGCACGGGTCAGCGAGAAGTAGGCACCGCCGACCAGCACCGCACCAATGATCATCGGGGGCCAGTGCAGTGCGGCGTCCCAGAGGTTGACGGACCAGCCGAAGAGGGCGCACCCGGCGAGGATGGACAGCGCGAGGATCCCGGTCAGGCCGGCGCCCACCGCTCGCTGCAACCGGGCCAGGCCCGGCCGTTGCGAACGGGCGCTGGCCGCGACCACCAGCAGACCGGCCACCGCGAGCAGCAGCGCACCCGCCCAGATCCAGTCGACCGAATTGGAGAGCAGCAGATAGCCGGCCGGGGGGCGTGGGCCGTCGCTCCAGCTCGACCCTTTCCAGGTCAGGTCGCCGGCGACCATCCCCACCCCGGCGATCGCCAGCATCCGCAGGGACAACCCGCGCAGCGCGCCCGCCGCCAGCTCCGCCTGCCAGGAGGCGAGGAGCTGCGCCGGTGAGCCGAACTCGACCACGGCCCGGCGCTGCGCCTCGGTGGGCGGCAGCCCACTTTCGCGGTACGCCTCCACGGCGTCCAGCAACCCGTGCCGGGCCTCGGTCAACAGGTCGGACTTGAGCCGCGCCGGCCCCTGCAACCGGGCGGCGAACTCCCGCAGGTGCTCGTCGACCAACACGTCCTCACGGTGCGGCATGGCACCACCCTGCCACGGAATCCCGACGCCCGACGTCGGGGAGAACCCTGGTCCGTCCCGGAGCCGGGTCAGGGCGCGAGCGCCAGGTAACCCCGTTCGGCAGCGGCCTGGAGCATCCACTGGTCCCGGTACCAGCCCTGGACGGCGACCAGGTCGGCGTGCCGTCCGCGCTGGATCACCCGACCACCGTCGAGGACGACGATCTCGTCCAGCTCGGCCAGCCCGCTGAGCCGATGGGTGATCAGCAGCACCGAGTGCGCGGCGGGCGTGGCGGCCAGAGCGGACGCCAGCACCGCGTCCGCCGCCGCCGGATCCAATCCTTCGGTGGGTTCGTCGAGGACCAGCACCGGTGGCGCGGCGAGCAGGGCCCGGGCGAGCGCCAGGCGCTGCCGCTGGCCGCCGGAGAGCTGCCCGCCCTCCTCGCCGACCAGCGTGTCCCAGCCCGCCGGCTGGGCGTGCACCCACTCCAGCAGTCCGGCTGCGGCGGTGGCCGCCGTCAGCTCGTCCTCGTCCGCACCGGCCCGCCCGAGCAGCAGGTTCTCCCGAACCGTGGCGTGGAAGACGTACGCCTCGGCCAGCAGGCCGCCGACCGCCCGGGGCAGTGCCTCCTCGGCGTACGCCGAGAGGTCCTGACCGTCGAGGGTGATGCGGCCGGACACGGGCCGGACGGTGCCGGTCAGTACAGCTGCCAGGGTGCTCTTGCCAGCGCCGCTCGGGCCGACCACCGCGATCCTCCGCCCGGCGGGCAGGTCCAGGCTGACACCGTCCAGGGCGGGTGCCGCGCCGACCCGGTACCGCACTGTCACGTCGACGAAGCGCAGCTCGTGTGGACCGGCCAGGTCGGTCGTCGCGTCGGTGGATGGGGGAGTCGGCGTGCCGGCATCCAGCAGGACCGCCACCCGGGCCAGGCCGGGCCGCAACTGCGTCCACTGCCGCGCTGCCGAGACAAGGGCGAGTGTCACCTCGACGGCGGCCAGCGCGCCGACGGCCAGGACACCCACCAGCACCCCCGACACGTCGGCGGCCAGCGCGGCCAGCACCACGGCCGCAGCGGTCAGCCCGGCGGTCAGCACCCCGGCCGCGTCCACCGCGAACCCGGTGGCGGCCAGCCGCCGTTCCAACCGGGCCAGTTGGTTGGCGCGCTGCTCGGCGGCGCGCAATGCGACGTCGGTCGCTCCGAACGCGGCCAGGTCGGCAGCGCCGTGGGTGAGGTCGATCGCGTCGGTGGCCAGTGCACCGCGCAGGGGCGCCACCTGGGCCGCGCTGCGGCGGGTGACAGCGGTGGCCAGTGCGGGCAGCGCCACACCGGCCACCAGCACCCCGATGGCGAGCGCCCCGGCGGCGGGCGGTGAGATCAGCGCCGCCCCGGCCACCGCCAGCACACCGACCAGGGCCGCTGCCGAACCGGGTACCAGCACTCGCAGCAGCAGGTCCTGGACGGCCTCGACGTCGGAGACCAGCCGACTCAGCACGTCCCCCGAGCGGTGCGCGGCGTCGCGGCGGGCCGCGAGAGTGGCGAAGACCCGGGCCCGGACGTCGGTGATCATGCGGAGCACCGCGTCGTGCCCGGCGAGCCGTTCGGTGTAGCGGAACACACCACGGCCGATCGCCAGCGCCCGTACCGCGACGATCGCCACGGTGAGCCGGTCCAGTGGAGGCTGGCCGGCGGCGCTCATCAACAGCCACGTGGCAGTGGCCATCAGGGCGAGCCCGGCGAACTCGGTGGCGGCGGCGAGCAGCCCGGCGCCGACCAGGCGACCAAGATAGGGGCGGGCCAGTCGCAGCACGGCCCGCTCGGCGGCGGCCCGCCCGGCCGGTGTCGCGTCGGCCACCGCCGGCGCGTGTTCCCCGGTCATCGGGTGGCCTTTCCGGTCGGTTCGGGCGTCAACTCGGTGACCCGACCATCCTCGACGCGCAGGATCCGGTCGGCGTCGGCGAGCAGTGCCGGCCGGTGTGCCACCAGCAGCGCGGTCCGTCCGGCGACCAGACGGCGGGTGGCGTCGAGCACCACCGCCTCGGCCGCCGTGTCCAGGCGGGCGGTGGGTTCGTCGAGGAGCACCACCGGGGCGTTCCGCAGAAAGGCCCGGGCCAGCGCCACCCGCTGACGTTGCCCGCTGGACAGCCCGTGACCGCGTTCGCCGAGCAGAGTGTCCAGGCCGTCCGGTAGGCCGGCCACGACGTCGTCCAGGGCGGCGTCGCGCACCGCGGTGGCGAGTGCGTCGGGCGGGGTGTCCGGTGCGCCGAGCCGGATGTTGTCGGCCAGCGAGGCGGCGAACAGATGCGCCCGCTGCGGCACCCAGGCGAGCTGCCGACGCCACGCGTCCGGGTCGGCGGTGGCGAGGTCGACCCCGCCCACGGTGATCCGGCCACTGGTCGGGGTCACGAAGCCGAGCAGCAGGCCGAGCAGGGTGCTCTTGCCGGCGCCGCTGGGGCCGATGACGGCGATCCGTTCGCCGGCCCGGATGGTCAGTGTGACGTCGCGTAGCGCGGTGGTCCGCTCGTACGCCACTGTCACCCCCTCGAACC
>NZ_JBSFBM010000153.1:0-15686 GCF_053592955.1 Micromonospora sp. NPDC002411
GGGTTGCAACCATCTCGGAGCCCGAGCGCCCCCGCCGGAGGCGCAGTAACCGCAACCCCGCGACCGCCGCCAGCGCGCCGACGCGGCCGCCGTGCGCTCCCTACGCCGCGCGGGATCGTGGCCCGCGCGGCCATCCGGCTGCCGGCCCACCACCACCCGGCCAACCGCCTGTCGTTCTGAGACGGCCCCTTGGGCTTCCTGCTTCCGCGCCAGCCGCCGGGCGTGTTGCGTGGCCGGAGTCGGAGCGCCAGCGGAGCGTCGGACGCGCGCCCAGGCGGCGGCGCGTGCGGCCCGTCTCGGGCCGCCTTGATAGACGTACAGAAAGTCCTTCCACACCGGCAGGCAGCCGGCCTGTCCGGTCTCGGGACGTGCGTGACACTCGCGTCTCACTTGATGCCCGACATGATCCTCAAGGCGCCCCGGAGGCGCTCACGGTCCGCGCAGGGGCCTACGCGGCAGGAAAGTCGAGCCGCAGCGTCGCACTGGCGGACAGGAAGCTCTCCAAGCAGATGGTGTGCACCGACTGCCGGGATCGACCGGCCGCTCAGCGGAAGTGCCGCTCGCCGGCCAGAACGGCGTCCAGCCATCTCTCATACCAGGAAAGGAAGTCTGGATCCTGAGTGAAGCGGGGCCCCTGCTTGCCTGGGCAGGTTTCGACCACCCGCCCGCGGGCAGGGCCGCTGAGGACGAGAAGTGACAGGTCGTCGCAGCCCTGATGGCTGAGCGCCAACGTTCCGCGGTACGGTTCGTCGTCTTCGCCCGGCGACGCCTCAGCTAGCCAATCGTCGTACACCCGGCCGGGCTCGGCCGGGAACGGCCTGGCCAACATGGTGACGTCGGGGTCGCCCAGCAGTGCCCACTCCCAGTCTTCGATCGAGAACAGGCCATAGAAGGGTCCGGCTCCACCGAACCGACCGGGTCCTCCATGCCCGACCGTGGTGATGAAGCCGCGATAGTCGGGCGGCAGCGTGACCCCGTGACGCTTCTCGAAAACGACGACCGCATCTTCTGATAGCGCTGGCCCGATCCGGAAACGGTGGGAATCCGCACCGAACATGACCGGCTCGCCGGGCAACGACGCTGCGGACGCCAACTTCGACGCCACCTGCTCCAGCCGCGCCGGCAGGTCATCGCGCCTATCTGCCATGCCGGTAGTCAACCACCATGGCTTTGCGGTTTGCTCTCCCAGCTACATCACCCAGCCAGGCCTAGACCGGGGACATGCGGTCAGTCGGCATGTGAGTGCGCCACGGCTGCTCAATGGTCTTCCGGACGGCCTCAGGCGCAGGTCAGGACACCCGCGCCCGTTACTTGGCGTTGAAGTAGCTGGCCTCCGGGTGGTGGACCACGATCGCGTCGGTGGCCTGCTCCGGCATGAGCTGGAACTCCTCGGACAGCTCGACACCGATCCGGTCCGCGCCGAGCAGGTCCACGATCTTCGCCCGATCCTCCAGGTCGGGGCATGCCGGGTAGCCGAACGCGTACCGGCAGCCCCGGTAGTCGTTGCGCAGCAGACCGGCCAGGTCGGTCGGGTCGTCGTGGCCCAGCGGACGGCCGTCGGGCAGGGTCATCTCGGCGCGGACGCGCCGGTGCCAGTACTCGGCGAGGGCCTCGGTGAGCTGCACCGACAGCCCGTGCACCTCCAGGTAGTCGCGGTACTCGTTGCGGGCGAACAGCTTCGCCGCGTACTCGCTGACGGGTTGCCCGACGGTGACCAGTTGCAACGCGACCACATCGAGCTGGTCGCCCTTGGGTTTGAAGAAGTCCGCCAGGCAGAGCCGCCGCTCCTGCCGCTGCCGGGGGAAGGAGAACCGGGCGCGCTCCGCGTGCCCGTTCTCGTCGAGCACCACCAGGTCGTTGCCTTCGGAGTACGCGGGGAAGTAGCCGTACACCACGGCTGCCTCGAGCACCTGGTCGGCGATCAGCCGGTCCAGCCAGTACCGCAGACGCGGCCGACCCTCGGTCTCGACCAGCTCGTCGTAGGAGGGTCCCTTGCCGCCCCGGGCGCCGTTGAGGCCCCACTGCCCGCGGAACGTGGCCCGCTCGTCGAGCAGCGCCGCATAATCCGCCATCGGCACGCCCTTGACCACCCGGGTGCCGAAGAACGGCGGGGTGGGCACCTCGACGTCCACTGCCACGTTGGAGCGGACCGAGGAGTCGTGCAGCTCGGGCAGTGACTCGGTGACCATGGTGCGCTGCCGTTCCCGGCGGGCGCGTCGGGCCGCGAGGGCGGCCTCCCGCTCCGGGTCGATCACCGGGGCGCCGCCGCGCTTGGCGGTCATCACCTTGTCCATCAGGGACAGGCCCTCGAACGCGTCCCGCGCGTAGTGCACCTGGCCGGGGAACATCGCCCGCAGGTCGTCCTCGACGTACGCGCGGGTCAGCGCCGCCCCTCCGAGCAGGACGGGCCAGCGCTCCGCGACCCCGCGCGTGGCCATCTCGGCCAGGTTTTCCTTCATGATGACGGTGCTCTTGACCAGCAGCCCGGACATGCCGATCGCGTCAGCGCGGTGCTGCTCGGCGGCGTCGAGGATGGCGTTGATCGGCTGCTTGATGCCGATGTTCACCACCTCGTAGCCGTTGTTCGACAGGATGATGTCGACCAGGTTCTTGCCGATGTCGTGCACGTCGCCGCGCACGGTGGCGAGCACGATGCGGCCCTTGCCGCCATCCTCAGTGGTCTCCATGTGCGGCTCCAGATAGGCCACCGCGGTCTTCATCACCTCGGCGGACTGGAGCACGAACGGCAACTGCATCTGGCCGGAGCCGAACAGTTCGCCGACCACCTTCATGCCGTCCAGCAGGATGTCATTGATGATCGACAGTGGGGACCGGCCGCCGGCCATCGCGTCGTCCAGGTCGGCCTCCAGGCCGTTGCGCTCACCGTCGATGATCCGCCGCTTGAGCCGCTCGTCCAGCGGCAACGCCGCCAGCTCCTGCGCCCGACTGGCCCGGGCGCTGGTCACGTCCACGCCCTCGAAGAGTTCGAGGAAGCGCTGCACCGGGTCGTACCCCTCGCGGCGCCGGTCGTAGACCAGGTCGAGGGCGACCTCGCGCTGCTCGTCGGGGATCTTCGACATCGGCAGGATCTTGCTGGCGTGCACGATCGCCGACGTCAGGCCGGCCTGCACGCACTCGTGCAGGAACACCGAGTTGAGCACCTGCCGGGCGGCCGGGTTGAGGCCGAAGGAGATGTTCGAGATGCCCAGGGTGAAGTTGACGCCCGGATAACGCCGGGCGATTTCCCGGATCGCCTCGATGGTTTCGAGGCCGTCACGGCGGGTCTCCTCCTGCCCGGTGGCGATCGGGAAGGTCAACGCGTCGATGAGGATGTCGGCGCGGTCCATGCCCCACCGGCCGGTCAGGTCGTCGATGAGCCGAGCCGCGACCCGCACCTTCCACTCCTGGGTACGTGCCTGCCCCTCCTCGTCGATGAGCAGCGCCACCACCGCCGCGCCGTGCTCACGGACGATCGGCATCACCCGCGCGTAACGGGAGTTGGGGCCGTCGCCGTCCTCGAAGTTCACCGAGTTGACCACGCACCGCCCGCCGAGCATCTCCAGCCCGGCCTCGACCACGTTCGGCTCGGTCGAGTCCAACATGATCGGCAGGGTGGACGCGGTGGCGAACCGGCCGGCCAGCTCGCGCATGTCCTGGGTGCCGTCGCGGCCCACGTAGTCGACGCACAGGTCGAGCAGGTGCGAGCCGTCCCGGGCCTGACTGCGGGCGATCTCCACACAGGCACGCCAGTCGCCGGCGAGCATCGCCTCGCGGAACGCCTTCGAACCGTTGGCGTTGGTCCGCTCCCCCACCATCAACACCGACGCGTCCTGGGCGAACGGCACCGGGTGGTACACCGAGGAGACACCCGCCTCGTGCCGGGCCTCACGGGCCGGAGCGATGCTGCCGTGCAGCCGCTCGGACAACACCCGGATGTGCTCCGGCGTGGTGCCGCAGCAGCCGCCGACCAGCCCCACGCTGTAGTCGGTGACGAACCGCTCCAGGGCCTCGGCCAGCTCCACCGGGGTCAGCGGGAAGTACGCGCCGTCGGCGGTCAGCACCGGCAGGCCGGCGTTCGGCATCACCGACAGGGGGATGCGGGAGTGCTGCGACAGGTAGCGCAGGTGCTCGCTCATCTCCGCCGGGCCGGTCGAGCAGTTGAGGCCGATCAGGTCCACCCCGAGCGGCTCGATCGCCGCCAGGGCGGCACCGATCTCGCTGCCCACCAGCATCGTGCCGGTCGTCTCCACCGCCACGTGACAGATGATCGGCACCGACTGGCCCAGCTCCGCCATCGCCCGCTTCGAGCCGACCACCGCCGCCTTGACCTGGAGCAGGTCCTGGCAGGTCTCGATGATCAGCGCGTCCGCGCCGCCTTCGATCAGACCGGCCGCGTTCTCCTGGTACGCGTCGCGCAGGGTCGCGTAGTCGGCGTGCCCGAGGGTGGGCAGCTTGGTGCCCGGCCCGATCGAGCCGAGCACGAACCGGGGTCGCTGTGGGGTGCTGGCCGCGTCGGCGGCCTCCCGGGCGATCCGCGCGCCCGCCTCGGACAACTCCCGGATGCGCTGCGGGATGTCGTACTCGGCGAGGTTGGCGAGGTTGGCGCCGAAGGTATTGGTCTCCACGCAGTCCGCGCCGGCGGCCAGGTAGGCGTCGTGCACGCCGCGCACCACATCCGGCCGGGTGACGTTGAGGATCTCGTTGCACCCTTCGAGACCGTCGAAGTCGTCGAGCGTGAGGTCCGCGGCCTGCAGCATCGTGCCCATCGCCCCATCGGCGATGAGAATCCGGTCGGCCAGCACATCCATCAACGAAGTCCGCACCCGTTCAGGTTAGTGCGGTCCGCATCGCACCCAGCGCCCCTCGGCGCGCGTTCCCATATTGTGTCGCCGGGATCACGCTGTCTGGTTCGTTCGTGTATGACCGGTCGCCGGTCCGGTGGACCGGCGCGGCCGACGGGCCGCATCCCTGCCCGGCACGTAGGCTGGCGGACGTGAAGGACAACTGGGACGCCACTGTGCCACACGGTACGACGACCGGGCGCGATCCCGGCGCCGACCGCAACGAGCAGGGTGAGGTGACGGCGTGACCGAGTTCGACGGACTGCCGGTGCTGCGGTCCCCGGTGGCGATCGCCGCCTTCGAGGGCTGGAACGACGCCGCTGACGCGTCCACCGCCGCGGTCGAGCACCTGGAGCAGGTCTGGAACGCCCGGCAGATCGCCGAGCTGGATCCGGAGGACTTCTACGACTTCCAGGTCAGCCGGCCCACCATCACGATGGCCGACGGAGAGACCCGCCGGGTGGAGTGGCCGACGACCCGGTTCATGGTGGCCAGCCCGGAGGGCACCGACCGTGACGTGGTGCTGATCCGCGGCATCGAGCCGAGCATGCGCTGGCGCACGTTCTGCGAGCAGGTGCTGGAGATCTGCCACAGCCTCGAGGTGGAACGGGTCGTGCTGCTCGGCGCGCTGCTCGCCGACGTTCCGTACACTCGGCCGCTGCCGATCAGCGGCAGCGCCTCCGACGCGCAGGCCGCCGAGCGTTACCAGCTCACCCCCACCCGCTACGACGGGCCGACCGGCATCGTGGGCGTGCTGCACGACGCCTGCGCCCGCGCCGAGGTGGACGCTGTCTCGTTCTGGTGCCATGACACGCCGATGCGAGTGGCAACAACTTCATGATCACCGGGGCCGGGCGGGCCGGGGTTAGAGGTTTAGGGTTTTTGCGTAGGTTGGGGGGATGTGGTTCGGGCCGCCGGGGGTGAAGACGTCCGTCGTCGCCACCGCGGACCAGGCTGTCGCGGGGACCGCCTCCACCAGGGCGCGGATCACCGGGGCGTCGCGCCACTGGTCCTGCTCGGCGAGCAGACCGAGAGCCACCACCGACTCCTCGACCTCGCCCACGCACTCGAACGGCTTGTGCCCGTCCACGCCCAGCAGCTCCCGGTAGCCGGGGATCTGCTCCGGGTCGGCGAGCAGGTCACCGCCGAAGATGTGCGTGACCCGCTCCCGCGACATGAACGGCGCCATGGCCAGGAAGACGAAACGGCACTTCGGGCAGTCGCGGCACCAGCGCTCGCTCGCGTCGTGCAGCTTGAACGCGGCGTTGCAACTGGTCACCACGTCGTCGTACCGGGTGATCTCGGCGAACAGCCGGGCGATGTGCAGCTCCGACAGTGACCGCAGCAGCGAGAAGTACGGGTCGGTCAGGCCGGCGTGCTCGGCCAGCGCCGAGCGCAGCAGCCCTTCCGCCTCGACACCCTTGGACCACTGGTGGTTGATCTCGTGGCCGTCCCAGACCAGGTTCGGGTCGGACGCCGAACGCTCGTTGGACATCACCACCGGGCCCAGCCCGTGCAGCACGGCGGTGGCCACCGCGATCAGCGAGTTGATCGCCGTGACCGGGATGTGCCCGTTCAGGGCGCCGGCCTTGTTGAGGTCGAACAACACCGGGTCGATCCGCCGCCGGGCGGCCAGCGGGGTAAGCCCGGACGCCTCGTTGACCGCCACGATCACGTGGTTCGGGTTGACCGAGAACGGCACCGGGTCCAGTTCGGCGCGACGCAGCGCCTCCAGGCTGACGATCGAGTCCTTGCCGCCGCCGACCGCCGAGAGGGGGCGACGGTCGGAGTCGTCGTACACCCGGGGCGGCTTCGGCGAGCCGGCCGGCACCTCCGGGCGCAGCTGGAGCACGTGCGGCAGCTGGTTGCGGTACGCGTACTCCGCGAGGCCCTTGGTGTAGACGGCCGTGACGTAGTCGGCGACGGCCGCGCCCAGCGGCGCCGGCAGCACCAGCCGGGGCGGCGCGGCGGCCTTGTAGTAGCTGACGCCGGCGACGAGGTGCAGCACCTCCAGCACCCGGTTGAGGGTCGCCACGGTCTCGTCCGAGGGTGGCTCCGCCGGCAGCGGAAGGGTGATCACCTCGGTGAACCGCTGCTCACCGGTAGGACCGGTCAGGGCGTAGTCGAACAACACCTCGCCGGTGGCGAAGTCGATCGAGTAGGACGGGAAGGTGAAGGCGTCCATCCGCCGTAGCTGCTCGTTAGGCACACGCCATACTAGGCCCTGGTTCGTCCGGCCGTGTCCGGACCGGGCCTGCCCTTCCGCCACCGTGACCCCCGAGGAGAGCCCAGTGCGCCTGTCTGACCTGCGCGGACGTACCGTCGCCGTCTGGGGCACCGGGCGGGAAGGTCGGGCCGCTGTGACCGCGATCGCCGCCCACGGCCCGGCCGACCTGGTCGCCGTCGACGACAGCGCGAACTTCCTGTCGCTGCCCTGGGAAGGCCCGCTGGCCGAGGCGGCGCCGCTGGTGACCGGCGAGGCGGGCTTCGAACGGCTGGCCGCCGCGGACGTGGTGGTCCGCTCCCCGGGCGTGCCCCAGACCCACCCGTGGCTCGTCGAACTGCGTCGACGCGGGGTCATGGTGACCCAGGGCACCGCGCTGTGGATGGCCGACCACGCCGCGCGCACCGTCGGGGTCACCGGCAGCAAGGGCAAGAGCACCACCTCCAGCCTGATCAGTCACCTGCTCACCGCGATGGGCCGGCCGAACGTCTTCGGCGGCAACATCGGGGTGCCGACCCTGGACCTGCCCGAGGCGGAGCTGTACGTGCTGGAGCTGTCCAGCTACCAGTGCAGCGATCTCGCCGACTCGCCACGGGTGGCAGTGGTCACCGCGCTCTTCCCCGAACACCTGGACGCGCACGGTGGGGAGCGGGAGTACTACCGGGACAAGCTCAACCTGCTCGCCCACGACCCGCAGACGATCGTCGTCAACGGTGGCGACCCGAGGCTCGCCGCCGAGTTGGGGGAGTTGCCGGCGGTCCGGGCAGGTCGCCCCGACACCACTCACGTCGCCACCGGTGCCGACGGCACCCAGTGGTTCCACCTCGGTGACCAGCCACTCTTCCCGCGTGCCGTGCTCCCGCTGGTCGGCCGGCACAACGAGGGCAACCTGTGCGTCGCGCTCGCCGTCCTCGACGCGCTCGGCGTCGACGTGGTGGCCGGCAAGGACCACCTCGCCATCGCGGTCGCCGAGTTCCAGGGGTTGGCCCACCGGCTCACCGAGATCACCGACCCGTCCGGGTTGACCTTCGTCGACGACACCCTCGCCACCAGCCCGTACGCGGCGATGCACGCGATCGACGCGTACGACGGGCGGCCGTTGACGGTGATCGTCGGAGGCAACGACCGGGGGCTGGACTACACGCCGTTGGCCGAGCACCTGGCCGAGCGGGAGCTGACCGTGATCGGTATTCCGGACAGCGGCGTACGCATCGTCGAGGCGCTCGCCAACCTGCCGAAGGTACGGACCGAGTTGGTCGACGACCTGGTGGATGCGGTACGGCTGTCCCGGGAGGTGACCCCGGTCGGCGGGGTGGTGCTGCTGTCGCCGGCCGCGCCCAGCTACGGCCGGTTCCGCAACTTCGAGCACCGCTCCGAGGTCTTCGCCCAGGCGGTGGCCGACACGGCACGGTGAACACTCGCGCCACCGTCCACGTGGGACATCGCACCGCCGTCACCGAGGTTAATCTCTGCGCAACCATTCGGTGATCACGTGGGGGAGACGATGACGGTTACCTCGAGACGAACGGTCCTGGCGGCGCTGGCGACGGCGGCGGTCGGTGGCCCGACCCTGCTGGCTGGCGGCACTCCCGCTCGGGCGGCCACCACCGACGGGTACGCCTCGAACACCGAGCTGTACGCCGACCCGACCCTGACCGAAGGCACCCAGTACGCCCGCCGATACCGCCGTCTGGGCGTGCTCGACACCGACCTGACAGTGGATGTGGGCCTTCCGCAGGCGGCGGTGATCGCGCCGCACGGTGGTGGCATCGAGACCGGCACCTCCGAGCTCTGCCTCGCGGTCGCCGGTGTCCACCCCGGCACCGGGGCGGCCCTCAGCGACGGCCTCGGCCAACACGACTACTGGATGTTCGAAGGGCTGCTCGGCACCGGTAACGGCGCCCTGCACGTCACCTCCACCCACTGCGACGACCCGTGGGCGGAGTCGATCTGCGGCGGAGCCCGCTACGGGGTCGCCCTGCACGGCTGCACCGAGGCCCAGGCCGGGGAGCCCAGCGGCAGCGCCGCAGTGCTGATCGGCGGGCTGGACACCGTGCTGCGCGAGTTGCTGCGCCAGGAGTTCGCAAAGGTCGGCGTCAAGGTGGCCCAGGGCACTAACGACGCGATCGACGGCACCCACCCGGGCAACATCTGCAACCGGACGCTGACGAAGGCGGGCGTGCAGCTTGAACTGACGACCCCGCTGCGGGTGTCGATGTTCGACGACAACACCCGGGCCGGGCGTCGGAACAGCACCCGGCCGGTCTTCTGGTCCTTCGTGGCAGCGACCCGGACGGCACTCGCCCTGCGCGCCACCGTGTGAGCCGCCGGTCCCGGCCGGCCCGCACCCCACGGCGCGGGCGGGTCGGGCTCAACGCACCAGGTCGTGCAGGGCGCGCATCGAGCGGATCGCCGAGCGGATCTCCTGGAGGTAACGGCCCGGGGTGAGCGTCTGCTCGGGTAGGACCGCCAGGTCGGCCACCGCCGGGTCCACCCCGATCGTGTCGATGTCGCAGCCGTAGGGCACGGCCAGGGTGCGCAGCGCGTCGCAGTGCTGGAACGGTACGTAGATCGGCGCGGTGACCGTCAGCACCTCGTCGCCCGGGGCGAGTTGGACGTGCCCGGCCCAGAAGCGTTGCGTGTCGGCGGTGTGCGCCCGTCGACGGTCCGGTTCGCTGGACGGCGCGGCCAGCACCCGTACCGGTGGGAGGCCTGCCGGTCGGTAGGTCCGCGACGACCAGGAGTGGTGCGGGTGGCCGGCGTCGACGCCGGCCTCCTCGGCCGGGGCGGCCACCTCGAACACCCGCCGGACGGCGGTGTCCAGCACGTCCACCTCGGTGGCGTCGGCGGGCAGGCTCGCGTCGGCCAGGGTCCGGCGTTCCCAGTCCGACAGCGGCCGGAAGCTGCCCAGCACGGCGACCTCACCACTCACCGTGAGGCCGGCGCGGAGCAGGTGCGCGGCGTACCCGACGCGGCGGACACAGGCGTGCGCCAGGCCGCCGAGCACCACCAGGTGAGCGTACGCCGGGCGGGCCGGCGGCACCGGGTGGATCAGCCCGAGCGCGGCGGCCGTGTCGAGGACCAGGGCCGTGGTGGCGGGATCGAGGTCGGGCTCGCGAGCGTCGGGCCGCTCCCGACCGCCCCGGAAATCCCAGTGTCGGGCGGAGAAGTCGTCCAGGAAGCACAGCACCTCGGCGAGGTCACCGGGGGGCCAGTCGCCGCCGAAGTGGCGGACCAGGCCGCGCAGCGGAGTGGAGCAGACCCAGGCCCGGACGTCCTGCGTGAGCCGCTCGGCGACCGCCGGTGATGTGTCCGCTCTGTGCACCTGCCGGATGCTACCGGTGTGCCGCCACGGGCTGTTGTAGCTGGTGTTTACGCTGGCGGCAGCGGCTGATTGGGGGATTTCGATGACCCGTGACGCGGCCCGTCTGCGGGCACGTGGCAGCACCTCTGCCGGCGGCTTTCTCCGACTCGTGACGCACACCGATCCGGTGGCGTTGGTCGGCATCACGCTGTCGATCACCCTCAGCATTGCGCTCGACCTCAGCAACGCCGCCTCCGGCGTGGAGTCGCTGCTGGCCGGCCTGATGGGCATCACCATCTCGCTGTTGGTGGATTCGCTGGCCCGCGCGGAGCGCCGGTTCCACCTTCGTACCCTGCTGGAGGGTCCGCCCTGGCTCACGCAGACCACGACGGAGCTGGCCGGGGCCATCCGGGACGCGACCGAGCAGCACGCGGGCACCCGGGTCGCGGTGGAGGCGCAGCGGCGGTACGAGCAGTTCCGGTTGGAGGCCGAGCAACTCGCGTACGGCCGGATCATCCGGCGGGGCGACGAGGACGAGGACCTGGCTGGCGCGACCCGCACCTGCCTGCACCGGCTGGACGGCCTCACCAACGTGATGCCCCGGGTGAGCGGGGAGCTGAGCTGGTGGCGCAGTGAGATCGGTCGGCGCTACTGGGAGGCCAACGTGGAGGCCCTGCAACGGGGCGTCCAGGTCACCCGGGTCTTCGTCTACGCCAACCTGACCGAGGAGCTGTCCGCCCTGGTCGAGAAGCAGCGCGCGGCCGGAGCCCGGGTGGGCCTCCTGCCCCTCGGTGTGGTCAGCCCTCAACTGCACGTCAACCTGACGCTGTGGGACCTGTCGAGTTGTTGGGAGGCCCGCATGACCGCCCACGGCGAGATCGGCGAGAACCAGTTCTCCGTCAACCGGACGGACGTCGCCCGGCTCACCCGTGTGTTCGACCTCTGCGCGAGCGCCGCGACCTTTCAGGACTGACGGCCCTCGCGGGGCGGAGGCGGATGCGCCATGACGTGGAGTGGGGTCCTGCTGGTGACGGCAGTGGTCTGGGCGGTCAGCCTGATCCGTTCGGTCCGGCTCCGAGCGCTCGTCTACAGCCTGCCGCTGCCGATGACTCTCGCCCTGGTCAGCAGCGGCCACCGGGTGGAGGGCGCGCAGGTGGTCGGTGTGCTCGGGCTCAACCTCTTCTTCGTCACCGTGGCGTTCACCTATCAGCGGCTGCGGTGGCCGATCCTGCTCGCCGACGGCGCGGGGATCGCCGTCTACGTGGCGCTCAGCGCCGGCCTGCTGGCCGTCGGCATCCCGTTCGGGGCGGCGCTCGCCGGCACGCTCGTGCTGTGGCTGGCGGCGATGCTGCTGCTGCGCCGACGTGCCCCCGCGCGACCCGCCCCCGCGGATGCACGGCCCTCCGTGGACGCCCGACGGGATGGGCTGCCGCCGCTGCTCAAGCTGGTGGTGATCTTCGTTGGGGCGGTCCTCACCACGCTTCTCGGTGCCGTGCTGCGCGGCATGGTGGTGACCTTCCCGTACTCGGGGGTGCTGGTAGCTGTCGAGGCCCGCCGTCAGTTGGTCGAGTTCAGCCGGCACTTCGCCCGCAACAGTCTCGCGCTCGTCGGTTTCCTCACCGCGTACCACTATTTTCAGGATGTCTCCCCGACCGTGGCGCTGGGTGCCGGTTGGGCGGCCTTCGCGGTGGTCGCCGCCGCGCTGCACCTGCCGTTGCCGTCCGTAGGGCCGACCGGTCCAGGCCGCCGACGCTGAGTCGGGGCCGACGGGGTACGCGATCCACCGCGAACGGTCGCGACTGTGTCCGATAACGACCATGGCCTTGGTGGACGTGTGGGACCCCTCGACGCGCTGCTCCCGGCCGACCGGGGTGCGGCTGGCCGGCTGGCGCGAAGGGGGGCGTCGGCACCTCGTTGGCCGCTGGTGGCGATAACGGTTCGACAGTCAGGACTTGAAGTCCGGGCCCGGCTGTCGTAGAAATTCTTCAGCAACAGAGCATGAACTGAAGAGAATCAACGCGCCTCGCGCGGCGGTCGCCTTCCCCCTGACACCGGCGGCCCGCCCGACCCGACCCGAGGAGAATCCATGAACAGGCGTGACATCCTGCGGCGTACCGCTGCCGCCGGCGTGCTGGCCACCCCCGCCGCCGGTCTGCTGGCCGGCTGCGCCACCAGCGGCGGCGGTGACAAGAGCGACGCCGGCACCTACCAGGGCACGAAGAGCGCCGAGAACCCGCTCGGCGTGAAGGAGGACGCCCCACTGGAGGTGGTGATCTTCGGCGGCGGGTTCGGCGAGGAGTACGCCAAGGCCCACGAGGCCATGTACACCGAGAAGTACCCGAAGGCCAAGGTCAAGCACTCCGCCACCCAGGAGATCAGCAAGACCCTCCAGCCCCGCTTCGTCGACGGCACCCCGCCGGACGTGGTCAACAACTCCGGCGCGGGCCAGATCGACTTCAACGGACTGGTCAGCCAGAAAGCTGTCGCCGACCTCGGTGAGCTGCTCGACGCGCCGAGCCTCGACATCCCCGGCAAGACGGTCCGGGACACCCTGCTGCCCGGCGCTGTCGAGGCCGGCTCGTACGACGGCGCGTTCCTGGTCCTCAACTACACGTACACCGCCTACGGCATCTGGTACTCCAACAAGCTGTTCGCCGACCGCTCCTGGGAGTACGCGAAGACCTGGGACCAGCACATCGCGCTCTGCAAGGAGATCAAGGCCGCCGGCATCGCCCCGTGGACGTACGCCGGTCTACACCCGCGCTACATGAGCTGGCCGGTGATCGCCACCGCGATCAAGCTCGGCGGCCCGTCGGTCGCGACAGCCATCGACAACCTGGAACCGAACGCCTGGAAGTCCGAGTCGATGCGGACCGCCGCCGACGCCTGGCACCAGATCGTCAAGGACAGGTACATCCTGGACGGCTCGTCCGGTTTGGATCACAAGCAGTCGCAGACCGCCTGGTGCCAGGGCAAGGCAGCGTTCATCTCCTGCGGCTCCTGGTTGGAGAGCGAGCAGAAGGACGTCACCCCGGCCGGGTTCAACATGACCATCGCGCCGACGCCGAGCCTGGGCAGTGGTGACAAGTTGCCGTTCGAGGCGATCCGGGGCACCGCCGGCGAACCGTTCATGGTGCCCGCCAAGGCCCGCAACCGCGCCGGTGGCCTGGAGTACTTCCGGACCATGCTGTCCAAGAAGGGCGCCCAGGACTTCACGAAGAAGGTCGCCAGCCTCACCGTGGTCGCCGGCGCCACCGAGGGCGTCGAACTGCCGTACGGGCTGAACAGCGTCGTCAAGGCCCTCGACGCGTCCGGCGCCAACGGCTTCAACTGGGTCTACAACAACTACTACCGCAAGTTGGAGCGCAACCTCGTCGACGCCGCGTGCGGCGAGTTCTTCAGCGGCCGGACGAGCCCCGCGGAATTCCTCGACCAGTGCCAGAAGGGTGCCGACTCGATCGCCCAGGACAGCTCGATCAAAAAGTACAAGCGAGCGGTCTGACGGCCCGACCGGCCGGTGGGGGAGCTGACGACCCCACCGGCCGCACCCCAACGGAAGAGGTCCTCCTCGTGAGACATGGCAAGTGGCCGCTGATCGTCGTGTTCCTGGTGCCACCGGTGCTGCTGTACGTGTTCTTCGTCGTCTCGCCGTACCTGCAGGCGTTCCAGATCTCCACCACCGACTGGCTCGGCTACTCCGCCGAGGCCAACCCGGTGGGCCTGGCGAACTTCAGGACGCTGTGGCACGACGGCTACGTGTGGAACGCGCTGAAGAACAACGCGATCCTGCTGGGCCTGGTGCCGGTGCTGACCATCCTGCTCGGGCTCTTCTTCGCCAGCATGCTCGCCCTCGGTGGGCGCAAGGGCCGTGCCGGCGTGACCGGGGTACGCGGCGGAGCGCTCTACCGCACCGTGTACTTCTTCCCGCAGGTGCTCTCCGTGGTGATCATCGCGCTGCTGTGGAAGGAGGTGTACCACCCCAACCAGGGGCTGCTCAGCGGAGTCATGCGCGCGGTGGGGCTGCCCGCGCCAACCTGGCTCGGCGACCCCGCGACGGCGTTCTGGTGCGTACTGGCGGTGATGGTCTGGAGCAACGTCGGCTTCTACGTGGTGTTGTTCGGGGCCGCGATGTCAGCCGTGCCGAAGGAGATCTACGAGGCGGTGCTGCTCGACGGGGCGTCCCGGTTCACCACGCTGCGCCGCGTCACGCTGCCGCTGCTCTGGGACACCATCCAGGTCGCCTGGGTCTACCTGGCCATCTTCGCCCTGGACGGGTTCATCCTCGTGCAGTTGATGACCAACGGAGGCCCGAACTTCTCCACCGACGTGATCGGCGTACGGATGTACGACACCGCCTTCGGCAGCGAGACCAAGTTCGGCTACGCCTCGGCGATCGGCGTGGTGATGTTCTTCCTGACCCTCACTGTGGCAGTGCTGTCGCTGCGGGTCGGCCGGCGCGATCGGATCGAGTACTCGTGACCACTCTTGATCAGCCCACCCAGCCCAGCCCCACGCCCACGTCGACAACCGGTCGGGACCGTCCGGTGCGCCGGGAGCTCGGCATCGGAAACACGCTCTCGCACGGTTTCCTGCTGCTCTGGGGCCTGCTCACCGTACTGCCGCTGCTGTGGATGTTCGTCAGCTCGTTCAAGACGAACGGTGAGATCCTGGCCGACCCCTGGGGGCTCCCCGGGACTCTGCACCTGGACAACTGGGCGCGGGCCTGGACGGGCGCGCACATCGGCCGGTACTTCCTCAACAGCCTGGTGGTGGTCACCGGCTCGGTGACCCTGACCATGCTGATGGGCGCGACCGCCGCGTACGTCTTCGCCCGCTACGAGTTCCGCGGCCGCCAGGTCGTCTACTACCTGTTCGTCGGCGGGCTGATGTTCCCGGTGTTCCTCGCCCTGGTGCCGCTCTTCTTCGTGGTCCGCAACGCCGGCCTCTTCGGCACCTGGAAAGGGCTCATCCTGGTGTACGCGGCGTACTCGCTGCCGTTCACGGTGTTCTTCCTGACCGCGTTCTTCCGGACCCTGCCGACCACGGTGGCCGAGGCCGCCATGGTCGACGGCTGCGGGCACTTCCGGCTCTTCTTCCGGGTGATGCTGCCGATGGCGCGTCCGGGATTGATCAGCGTCGCGATCTTCAACTTCCTCAGTCACTGGAACCAGTTCCTGCTGCCGCAGGTGCTGATGCAGGGCGACGACTCCAAGTGGATGCTGGCGCAGGGGCTCTTCGCGCTCTCGGTGAGCCAGCCGGCCCGCTTCCACCACATGCTGCGGGTGGCCAAGCCGACCTCGCCGATGTCGATCGGCAC
>NZ_JBSFBM010000154.1:0-15425 GCF_053592955.1 Micromonospora sp. NPDC002411
TGCCGCGGACGTTGCATGTGGATGCGCCGACGTCGCATGTCGACTGGTCCGCTGGTGAGGTGCGGTTGCTCACCGAGGCGCAACCCTGGCCGGTGAACGGACGCCCCCGACGCGCTGGTGTGTCCTCGTTCGGCATCTCCGGCACCAACGCCCACGTCATCCTCGAAGAACCACCGACCGTGCAAACCCCTGCCGACGACAGGCCGGACGCGCCCGAGGTCGTGCCGTGGGTGCTGTCCGCCCGCTCACCCGAGGCGCTGCACGGGCAGGCCGCCCGACTGGCGTCGGTGGAGGCCGACCCGCGCGACGTCGGCTTCTCGTTGCTGTCGTCGCGGTCGACCCACACCTATCGGGCAGTGGTGTTCGGGCCCGACGAACTGACGGCGCTCGCGGCTGGCCAACCCGGTCCCGTGGTCGGGTCGGTGGTGCGTGGCAAGACCGCGTTCGTGTTCTCCGGTCAGGGTTCCCAGCGCCCCGGTATGGGCCTGGCACTGGCCGACACGTTCCCGGTGTACGCGGAGGCGTTCGACGCGGCCTGCGCCGAGCTCGACCGGCACCTGGACCGGCCGATCCGCGAGGTCATCGCTGACGGAACCGACCTGGACCAGACCGTCTACACCCAGGCCGCGTTGTTCGCCGTCGAGGTGGCCCTGTTCCGCCTGGTGGAGTCGTTCGGGGTCAGGCCGGACTTCCTGGTGGGGCATTCGATCGGTGAGATCGCCGCCGCGCACGTCGCGGGGGTGCTGTCCCTGCCCGACGCGGCCAGACTGGTCACCGCCCGAGGTCGCCTCATGCAGGCCCTCCCGGCCGGCGGGGTCATGGTCGCGGTGCGGGCCACCGAGGCAGAGGTGCTGCCGCTGCTGACCGACGGGGTGAGCATCGCCGCGATCAACGGGCCGCGCTCGATCGTGCTCTCCGGTGTGGCCGGCGAGGTCACCGCCGTCGCGGCGCACTTCGAGAAGTCGAAGCAGTTGCGGGTCAGTCACGCGTTCCATTCGGTGTTGATGGAGCCGATGCTGGCCGAGTTCGCCCAGGTCGCGGCAACCCTCACCTACGACACGCCGCGCATCCCGATCGTGTCGAACGTGACCGGGCAGGTCGCCGAAGCACCTGACGCCGCGTACTGGGTGCGGCACGTGCGCGAGGCGGTCCGGTTCGCCGACGGCATCACCACACTGGAGAGCCTCGGTGTCAGCACGTTCGTGGAGATCGGCCCGGACGGGGTCCTGTCGGCAATGGGCGCGGCCTGCGTCGCCGACGCGGTGTTCGTACCAGTGCAACGCTCTGACCGCGACCAACCGATCACGCTGCTGACCGCCCTCGCGCAGGCCTTCGTGCGCGGCGTCGCTGTGGACTGGACACCCTGCCTGACCGGCGGACGGTTGATCGACCTGCCCACCTACGCCTTCCACCACCAGCGCTACTGGCCGAGGCCTGGCACCCGGGCGACGAGCCCGACCGACGCCGCCTTCTGGGATGCCGTCGAACGTGCCGACCTCGACACCCTCACCCAGACCCTGAAACTCGACGACAGCACCACCCTCACCCCACTGCTTCCCGCCCTGGCGTCCTGGCGGCGCGACCACACCACCGCGCCACTCGGCCGCTACGGCGTCGACTGGACCCCACTACCGCAGGCGGGCACACCCACCGGGACCTGGCTGATCGCCGAACCGGCCGGCGACACCCGCGTCTCGGACGCCCTGGCCGCCACCGGCCTCGACGTGCGGCGCGGCACCCCGGACGCGGAGACGACACCCGACGTCAGCGGCATCGCCGTCGTGGTGGACGACGCCGCGCACGCACTGCACGCCGTCCAGGCCCACCAGTCCCTGGGCACCGACGTCCCGCTCTGGCTGATCACCAGCGGCGCGGTGGCCGCCACCCCGCACGACCCGGCACCCACCCCGTCCGCCGCGGCCGTCTGGGGCCTCGGCCGGGTCGCCGCCCTGGAACTCCACAGCGCCTGGGGCGGCCTCGTCGACCTGCCCGCCGGCAGCGACCCGATCGACGGACGGTTGCTCGCCACCGCACTGACCGGCACCGGAGGCGAGGACCAGGTCGCCGTCCGCGCCGGGCTGCTCGGCCGGCGACTCGTTCCGTCGGCCGGCGCGGGCCGGCAGTGGCAGCCGCGCGGCACCGTCCTGATCACCGGCGGCACCGGCGCGCTCGGCGCTCACGCCGCCCGGTGGGCCGCCGGCCACGGCGCCGACCACCTGGTCCTGCTCAGCCGCCGGGGAGACGCCGCACCCGGTGCCGCGGACCTGCGCGACGAACTGACCGCCGCCGGGGCGCGAGTCACCATCCGCGCGGTCGACCTGGCCGACCGCGACGCCATCGGTACGGTCGTCGCGGACCTGAATGCGGCCGGTGACACGGTCACCGCGGTGCTGCACACGGCCGGCGTCGCCACCCGCGCTCCCCTCGCGGAGCTGACAGCTGACGCCATCGCCGAGGTCACGGCCGCCAAGGTGCTCGGCGCGACACACCTGGACGACCTGTTCCGGGACGCCCCACTGGACGCCTTCGTGTTGTTCTCCTCCATCGCCGGTGTCTGGGGCAGCGGCGACCACGCCGCGTACGCGGCCGCCAACGCGGCACTGGACGCCGTCGCCGAACAGCGCCGGTCCCGTGGGCTCACCGCGACCTCGATCGGCTGGGGACCGTGGGCCGACGGTGGCATGGCCGCCGACAGCGCCGTGGACGAACAACTACGCCGGCGCGGCCTTCGTCCGATGGCCCCCGAGCGGGCCCTGCGCGGCCTGCGGTCGGCGGTCGGCGACGACCGCACCAGTGTCGTCGTCGCCGACGTCGACTGGGCGACGTTCGCTCCGGCGTTCACCGCGGCCCGGCCCAGCCCGCTGCTCGACGGTGTCCCGGAGGTCCACGCCCTCACCACCGAACCGGAGTCGACAGCCGACGACGGGTGGCGGTCCGAGCTGCTGGCACTCGCCGGCACCGAACGGACCCACGCCGTGCTGGAGACAGTCCGGGCCCACGTCGCGGAGGTCCTGCGGCTGCGGTCGTCGCACGCCGTCGACCCGGGCCGTTCCTTCACCGAGATCGGCTTCGACTCGCTGACCGGTGTCGAACTACGCAACCGTCTCGGCGCGGCCACCGGACTGCGACTGCCCAGCACCCTGGTCTTCGACCACCCGACACCTGAGGCACTCGCCGCGTACCTGGAGAACGAGGTCGTCGGGGTGACCGACCCGACCCCGGTCGCCGCCGCGCCGGCCCGCACCGACGAGCCGATCGCGATCGTCGCGATGTCCTGCCGCTTCCCCGGCGGCATCGGCTCGCCCGAGGACCTGTGGCGGTTGCTCGCCGACGGCGGCGACGCCATCGGCGCGTTCCCCACCGACCGTGGATGGGACCTGGACGCCCTCTACGACCCGGACCCGGACGCCATCGGCACCACCTACGTACGCGAAGGCGGATTCCTGGCCGACGCCACCGAGTTCGACGCCGGGTTCTTCGGCATCTCGCCCCGCGAGGCGCTGGCCATGGACCCGCAGCAGCGGTTGTTGCTGGAAACAGCGTGGGAGGCGTTCGAACGCGGCGGCGTGCCGGCCGACGCGCTCCGCGGAAGCCAGACGGGTGTCTTCGTCGGCACCAACAACCTCGACTATGGTCCGCTGCTGACCGGTGAGCAGGAGGCCGCCGAAGGGTACGTCAGCACCGGTAACGCGGCGAGCGTCGTCTCCGGACGGATCTCCTACACCTTCGGGCTGGAAGGCCCGGCGGTCACCGTGGACACTGCCTGCTCGTCGTCGCTGGTCGCCCTGCACTGGGCAAGCCAGGCCCTGCGGCAGGGCGAGTGCGACCTCGCCCTGGCCGGCGGCGTGACAGTCATGTCCACGCCGGGGGCGTTCATCGAGTTCAGCCGCCAGCGGGGCCTGTCCGCCACCGCCCGCTGCCGGGCGTTCTCGGCCGACGCCGACGGGACGATCTGGGGTGAGGGCGTCGGCATGCTCCTCCTGGAACGCCTCAGCGACGCGGTGGCGAACGACCACCCGGTGCTCGCTGTGGTCCGGGGGAGTGCTGTCAACCAGGACGGCGCGTCGAACGGGCTGACCGCCCCGAACGGGCCGTCGCAGCAGCGGGTGATCCGGGCGGCGCTGGCCAACGCGGGCGTGTCCGCCGCCGACGTCGACGTGGTGGAGGCGCACGGCACCGGCACCAAACTGGGCGACCCGATCGAGGCGCAGGCGCTGCTCGCGACGTACGGGCGGGGTCGACCCGCCGACCAGCCGCTGTGGCTGGGATCGGTGAAGTCGAACATCGGCCACACCCAGGCCGCCGCCGGTGTCGCCGGCATCATCAAGATGGTCGAGGCGATGCGGCACGAAACCCTGCCGCGTACGCTGCACGCCGACCAACCCAGCCCGCACGTGGACTGGACCACCGGTTCGGTGGCCCTGCTCACCGAAGAGCGGCAGTGGGCGCGGACCGGTGACCGGCCGCGTCGGGCCGGCATCTCGTCGTTCGGGTTCAGCGGCACGAACGCCCACGCCGTCCTGGAGGAGCCGCCGACCCGCACGCCGTCCGTGCCCACCGAGCCCTCGCAGGCGCCCGTGTTGGCGCTGCCGCTGTCGACCCGTACCGGGCCCGCGCTGCGGGAGCAGGGCACCCGGCTGCGGGACCGCCTCTCGGCGGGGGCCGACCCGAGGGACCTGGTCCACTCGCTGACGACCACCCGCAGCGTCCTGGAGGAGCGCGCGGTGGTGGTCGGCACCGACACGGAAGCCCTGCTCGCTGGTCTCGACGCCCTGGCCGCCGGCGCTGACCACCCCAGGGTGGTCACCGGATCGGCGGTACGCGGGCGGACGGCCTTCGTCTTCTCCGGGCAGGGTTCGCAGCGGCCCGGCATGGGCCTGGCACTGGCCGACACGTTCCCGGTGTACGCGGAGGCGTTCGACGCCGCCTGCGCCGAGCTGAACCGCCACCTTGACCGGCCGGTCCGCGACGTCATCGTCGACGGTGACGACCTGGACCAGACGGTCTACACCCAGTCGGCGTTGTTCGCCGTCGAGGTCGCCCTGTTCCGGCTGGTCGAGTCGTTCGGGGTGACTCCGGACTTCCTGGTGGGGCATTCGATCGGTGAGATCGCCGCCGCGCACGTCGCCGGTGTGCTGTCCCTGTCCGACGCGGCAGCGTTGGTCACCGCTCGGGGCCGGCTGATGCAGGCGTTGCCGGCCGGTGGGGTGATGGTCGCGGTGCGGGCCACCGAGGCGGAGGTGCTGCCGCTGCTGACCGATGGTGTGAACATCGCCGCGATCAACGGGCCCCGCTCGGTCGTCCTCTCCGGTGCGGCCGACGAGGTCGCGCAGGTAGCGGCGGCCTTCGAGAAGTCGAAGCGGCTGCGGGTCAGTCATGCGTTCCATTCGGTGCTGATGGAGCCGATGCTGGCCGAGTTCGCCTCTGTCGCGGCGGCGCTGACCTACGAGTCGCCGCGCATCCCTGTCGTGTCCAACCTGACCGGGCAGATCGCCGAGACCCAGGACGCCGCCTACTGGGTGCGGCACGTCCGGGAAGCGGTCCGCTTCGCCGACGGCATCACCACACTGGAAGGCCTGGGTGTCAGCACGTTCGTGGAGATCGGCCCGGACGGGGTGCTGTCCGCCATGGGCGCCGATTGCGTCACCGACGCCGCCTTCGTCGCGGTGCAGAGATCTGATCGCGACCAGCCCACCACCCTCCTCACGGCACTGGCCAGCGCCTTCGTCCGCGGTGTCCCCGTCGACTGGGGACGGCTGGCTCGGGGTGGCCGGCGCGTCGACCTGCCCACCTACCCCTTCCAGCGCGTCCGGTTCTGGCCGTCCCCGGTCGAACCGGTCACCGTCGACCCGGTGGACAGCGAGTTCTGGCAGGCCGTCGAGGACGGCGACCTCAGCCCGCTCGGCATCACCGGCGACAACGCCGACCTGCTGCCCGCCCTGACCGCCTGGCGTCACGAACGACGAGCCACCCGAACCCGCGACTCGTGGCGTTACGAGGAGGCGTGGACGCCGATCGCCACGTCCACCACGACGGTCGCCGGTACGTGGCTGGTGCTCGGCGACGACGCGTACCTCGCAGTGGTTGCCGAAACCCTCACCGCGCACGGCGCCGAGGTGCGCGGTGTCCCGGAGCTCGGCGTGGACCGGGCCGTGACGGCCGACCGGCTGCGCCTGGCCGCCGCCGGCGGCCCGATCGCCGGTGCCGTCGCGGCCGGTGGCACCCCCGAGGCGGCGCTCACAGTCGTCCAGGCCTACGTCGACGCCGCCGTCGACGCGCCGCTCTGGATGGTGACCACGGCGGCCGTCGCCACCGAGCCCGGCGAACCGGTCGACCCGTCCGCCGCGGCGGTGTGGGGCCTGGGCCGGGTCGCCGCCCTGGAACTGCCGCACCGGTGGGGCGGCCTCCTGGACGTGCCGGCGGACTGGACGGGCGACCACCTCGCCGCCGCCCTCGGCGGCGGTGGCGAGGACCAGCTCGCCATCCGTGGCGATCGGATGCTCGGCCGACGCCTCCGGCACGCCACCGCGCCCGCCGGAAGCTGGCGTCCGCGCGGCACGATCCTGGTCGTCGGCGACACCAGCGGCGACATCGCCCGCTGGGCGGTGGCCGAGGGCGCCGAGCGGGTCATCGTCACCGAGCGGGTCGCCGAGATGGACGACGGCATCGTCACCGTCGAGGCCTGCGCCGGAGACGACCACGCCGCGCTGGCCGACCTGCTGGACCGCGTCCGCGCCGACGGCGTCGCGCTGAGCGCCGTCGTCCTCGCCGACCGCTCCGAGCCCGCACCTACCCCGCTGACCGACACCACACCCGACGCCTGGGACACCCCGGCGGTACGCCGGGCCCGGCACCTGACCGCCCTCGTCGACGATGACCTGGACGCGTTCGTCGTCTTCACCTCGGTGGCCGGCACCTGGGGCGGAGGACTGCAGACCGCCGCAGCGGTGGCCGCCACCACTGTGGAAGCGCTCGCCCAGCAAGCCGGTGCCACAACGATCGCCTGGGGACCCTGGACCGGAAGCGACGAGCGCCTCCGTCGTCACGGTCTGAACGCCCTACCCCCGAACGCCGCCCTCGACGCGATGGCAACCGCCGCCGGCACGCCCGGTCGGGTCGTCCTCGCCGACGTCGACTGGCCCCGATTCGCCAGCGCGTTCGCCGGAACCCGACCCAGCCGACTGCTCGCCGACCTGCCCGAGGTGCCGGTGTCGGCCGCCGAGCAGCCGCCCGCCGGAGACGCCGGGGCCACCGCCGCGCTGCGCGACGAGTGGCGTGCCCGCACCGAACCGGAACAGGAACGGGCGGCTCTCGACCTGGTACGCGGCACCGTCGCCGCCGTCCTGGGGCACGGCACCCTGGAAGCCGTCCCGCCCACCCGGGCCTTCACCGAGCTGGGCTTCGATTCGCTCACCGCCGTCGAGCTGCGCAACCGGCTCGGCCGCGTCACCGGCCTGAACCTGCCACCCACGGCAGCGTTCGACCACCCGACCGCGCAGGCCCTCGCCCGTCACATCCGGGACGCCGTCATCGGCGACGGCCTGGACCTGACCGGCGGGCTCTTCGCCGAGCTGGACCGCCTCGAAGCCGGCCTCGAGCTGTCCACACCGGACAGCACCACGAGGAGCCGGACCGTCCTGCGACTCCAAGCCTTCATCAACCGCCTCAACGACGTCGTCGAGCCGGTCACCGAGGAAGCGCCACCGCTCGAAGAAGCCAGTGACGAGGAACTGTTCGCCTTCATCCGCAGCGAACTCGGCCGCGCCTGACCGGGCCGGGCCAAGGAGGACCACACTCATGACAGACGACTTCCCGGTTCCCGCCATCGAGGACTGGCAGCGGCTCACCCTGAGCGTGCTGCGCAAGTCCGGAAAGGCGGACGAGAACACCCGGGCGGACGAGGCCGCGGACCTGCTGGCCACCACCACGTACGACGGATTCCCGCTGGCCCCGCTCTACACCTCGCACCACACCACGGTGCCGGACGGCGTACCCGGGCAGGCTCCGTTCACCCGGGGCGGTGGGGTCGGCGGCCGGTGGGACGTGCGGACCGTGCACACCGACCCCGACCCGGTACGCAGCGCGGCGGCAGCCCGTGCCGACCTGCACGGCGGGGCGACCTCGCTGTGGCTGCGGGCGACGGCACCCGAGCAACTCGGCGAGCTGCTCGCCGGGATCCCACTGGACCGCACCGGCATCGTGCTCGACGCCGGCACCGAGACCGACAAGGCCGCCGCCGCCCTGTTGGACGTGGCCACCCGGCAGCACATCGACCCACGCGTGTTGCGGGGCAACCTCGGCGCCGACCCGTTCGGCGCGTACGCGGCCAGCGGCGTCGAACCGGAACTCCGGGTCGCCGCGGAGCTGGCGGCCCAGTCGGTGACGGCGCACCCGGAGTTGCGGGCGCTGACCGTCGACGCGACCACCTACCACGACGCGGGCGGCAGTGACGCCGAGGAGTTGGGGTGCGCGCTGGCCACCGGCGTCGCGTACCTGAGGGCGATGAGCGATCGGGGGATCCCGCTGACGAGGTCGCTCGCCCAGCTCGAATTCCGGTACGCGGCGACCGCCGACCAGTTCGCCACGATCGCGAAGTTCCGCGCGGCCCGCCGACTCTGGCACCGGGTCACCGAGGTGGCCGGCGCCAACCGGCCGTCGGCGCAGCGGCAGCACGCGGTCACCTCGGCCGCGATGATGACCGCCCGGGATCCGTGGAGCAACCTGCTGCGGACCACGATCGCCGGCTTCGGCGCGGGCGTCGGTGGCGCCGGGGCGATCACCGTCCAACCGTTCGACCTGGCCCTGGGCCGACCCGACGAGACGGCCCAGCGGATCGCCCGCAACACCCAGATCATCCTGCTCGACGAGGTGCACCTGCATCGGGTCACCGACCCGGCCGGCGGATCCTGGTACGTCGAGTCACGCACCGAGGACCTGGCCCGCGCGGCCTGGGACTGGTTCACCGCCATCGAACGGGCCGGCGGCATCGGGGCGGCGCTGCGCAGCGGTCTGGTCGCCGACCGGCTGGCCGCCACCTGGGAGCGCCGGGCCACGCGGGTGGCCCGCCGGCAGGACGCGATCACCGGGGTCAGCGAGTTCCCCGATCTGGACGAACAGGTCCCCGCCTGCCATGCCGGCTCGCCCGCCCCGGTCGGCGGCCTGCCCCGCCACCGTTACGCGTACCGCTTCGAGGAGTTGCGTCGCCGGGCCGACGACGCGCCGACGACGCCGGTGGTGCACCTGGTCGCCATCGGACGGACGTCCGACCACAACGCCCGGGTCACCTTCACCGCGAACCTGTTCGCCGCCGGCGGCATCCGCACCGTGACGACCGCCCCCGGCGACGCGGTCCCGCCCGGCGCCGTGGTCTGCCTCTGCTCGTCCGACCGGGTGTACGCCGAGCAGACCGCGCCGGTCGCGGCCGCGCTCCGACAGGCCGGTGCGGCGAAGGTCTGGCTGGCCGGGCGGCCCGGCGGGCATCCCGGCGTCGACGACTACCTGTACGCCGGCTGCGACGCGGTGCGCGTGTTGGAGACCACCCTCGACGACCTCGGAGTGCCCCGATGATCCCCTCGTACGCCGACGTCGCGCTCGGCACACCACCCGAGCCGAGTGGCCCGGCCCCGGAGCCGACCGATGTGTGGCAGACCCCGGAGGGGATCGGCGTCAAGCGGTTCTACACGGCGGACGACCTGGCGGGGGTGGACTTTCTCGACTCGCTGCCCGGCATCGCCCCGTTCGTCCGTGGCCCCTACCCGACCATGTACACCACCCGTCCGTGGACGGTCCGCCAGTACGCCGGCTTCTCCACGGCGCAGGAGTCCAACGCGTTCTACCGGCGCAACCTGGCCGGCGGGCAGAAGGGCCTGTCTGTCGCGTTCGACCTGGCCACCCACCGCGGCTACGACTCCGACCACCCCCGGGTGGCCGGTGACGTGGGCATGGCCGGGGTGGCGATCGACTCGATCCTCGACATGCGGGAGCTGTTCGCCGGTATCCCGCTGGACCGGATCAGCGTGTCGATGACCATGAACGGCGCGGTGCTGCCGATCCTCGCCCTCTACATCGTCACCGCCGAGGAGCAGGGGGTCACGCCCGAGCAGTTGGCGGGGACCATCCAGAACGACATCCTCAAGGAGTTCATGGTCCGCAACACCTACATCTACCCGCCGGAGCCGTCGATGCGGATCGTGGCGGACATCTTCGCCTACATCTCGCAGCGGATGCCCCGGTTCAACTCGATCTCCATCTCCGGCTACCACATGCACGAGGCCGGTGCGACAGCCGACCTGGAGCTGGCGTACACCCTCGCGGACGGCGCCGAGTACGTGCGCGCCGGCAAGACCGCCGGCCTGGACGTCGACGCGTTCGCCCCCCGGCTGTCGTTCTTCTGGGCGGTCGGTATGCACTTCTTCATGGAGGTGGCGAAGCTGCGGGCCGGCCGCCTGCTGTGGGCGCGGCTGCTGCGCGACGCCGGCGCGACCGACCCGAAGTCGCTGTCGCTGCGGACCCACTGTCAGACGTCCGGCTGGTCGTTGACCGCGCAGGACCCGTACAACAACGTGGTGCGGACCTGTGTCGAGGCGATGGCGGCCACCCAGGGCCACACGCAGTCGCTGCACACGAACGCGTTGGACGAGGCATTGGCGTTGCCGACCGACTTCTCCGCCCGGATCGCCCGCAACACCCAGCTGCTGCTGCAGCAGGAGTCGGGCACCACCCAGGTGATCGACCCGTGGGGCGGCAGCGCCTACCTGGAGCGGCTCACCCACGACCTGGCGCAACGCGCGTGGGGTCACATCCGGGAGGTCGAGCGGGCCGGCGGCATGGCCCGGGCCATCGAGCAGGGGTTGCCGAAGCTGCGGATCGAGGAGGCCGCCGCGCGTACCCAGGCGCGGATCGACTCGGGCCGGCAACCGGTGATCGGCGTGAACCGGCACCGGCCGGTCGTCGAGGACCCCATCGAGGTGCGCAAGGTGGACAACACGGCGGTCCGCGCCGAGCAGGTCGCGAAGCTTCGCCGGCTGCGGGCCGAACGCGACCAGCCGGCGTGCGACGCCGCTTTGGCCGCGCTCACCCGTGGCGCCACCGACCCGTCGGCCAACCTGCTCGACCTGGCCGTCACCGCCGCCCGGGCCCATGCCACCGTCGGGGAGATCTCCGCGGCCCTGGAGTCGGCGTACGGCCGGCACGTCGCCCGCATCCGCACGACCGAGGGGGTGTACCGCGACGAGGCGGGCACCGATCCCGGTGTCGCGCGGGCCCGTGCCGCCGCCGACGCGTTCGCCGACCGGCGGGGTGCCCGCCCGCGCATCCTGGTGGCCAAGATGGGCCAGGACGGTCACGACCGCGGTCAGAAGGTCGTCGCCACCGCCTTCGCCGACCTGGGGTTCGACGTCGAGGTCGGTCCGCTGTTCCAGACCCCGGACGAGGTCGCCCGGCAGGCCGTCGACGCGGACGTGCACGTCGTCGGCGTCAACTCGCTCGCCGCCGGCCACCTGACCCTGGTGCCCGCGTTGCGCGAGGCGCTGACCGCCCTGGGTCGCGCGGACATCATGATCGTGGTCGGTGGGGTGGTGCCTCCCGGCGACGTCGCAGCGCTCCGCCGGGCCGGCGCCGAGGCCGTCTTCCCGCCCGGCACGGTGCTCGCCGAGGCGGCATCGGACCTGCTGGAACGACTGCTCCGCTGAGGTCGCACCCCGCCCGAGTACACCGGTGGCCGCTCCGAACGGGAGCGGCCACCGTGCGTCGCGGCCCCGTCCACCTGACGGGCTCGGCCGAGCGTTCGTCGCCAAGATCCGCGCAACATCCGGGATCCTGCTGCCTCCCGCGCGGCGGAGGCAGCAACATCCCCGATGTTGCTGGCTCCAGCGCGGTGGAAACAGCAACGTCGGGGAAGTTGCGCGGATCTTGGTGGGGCGCGGCGACCGCGTGGGGCGCGGTGGCGCGGGCGCCTAGCGCTGCGCGGCCAGGCGGCCGGTGGGACGGGTCTTCGGGGCCACCGGGGCGAGCACGGTGATGGCGGTGACGACGAGGCCCTGTTCGGCCAGCCAGCGGCCGCTGAAGCCGCTGAGCCGGCGACCGTGCACCCAGGGCCCGGTCACCAGCAGCGCGGCGGTGAACGTGCCGTTCAGCGGGTCTATGACGATGTTCGCGTCCTCGAAGTCGAGCCACCGCGCGGTCAACGGGAACCAGGCCTTGTAGACCGACTCCTTGGCGCTGAACAGCAGCCGGTCCCAGGCGACACCGGGGTGGTCCCGCAGCAGGACGGCGATGCGGTCCCGCTCCTCGGCCAGGGAGACGGCTTCGAGCACGCCGTTGGCGAGGGCGTCGTTGGGCTCGGCGTCGATGCCGACGGTGGTGACCTTCTCCTGTTCGGCGAGGACGGCGGCCCGGTAGCCGGCGCAGTGGGTGATGCTGCCGACCATCCCGAACGGCCACTGGGGCTCGCCCCGGGTGCCGGGCAGGACCGGCGCGGGAGCGATCCCGATCCGTCGCATCGCCTGGCGGGCGCACCAACGGGCCGTGGTGAACTCGCGGCGGCGCTTGTCCACCGCCTTGCGGACGACGGCCTCCTCTTCGGGGAAGAGGTCGGCGCCGGGCGGGTCCACGAACGTGTCGACGGCCGTCACGGCGCCGGGAAGAATGGACTCGATCATGGCTTCCTCCGCGCCGGAGAAACGGTTCCGGAGTCAGCGGCAACCAACCTGACGCCGGTGGGCGGCAGTGGCTGAGCACGGCTGACATTGGTCACGCTTCAACAGTATCGGCGCTGGTAGCCGCAGGGAACGAACGCTGCAGCTTTCACGGGCCGCGCCCGCCGGGCTAAGGGAGTGCCCTCGACGGCTAGGGGCCGGGCAGCAGGTGGGGGATCCGGTCGCGGGCCGTCGTGCCGCTGCCGCCGGCAGGGGTACGGCCCGCGATCCGCCCCGGGTCACTCGGCGATCTTGGTCCGGCCGGTCCAGGTGAACAGCAGTGGGGAGCCGTCACCGACGCGGCGCTCGAAGTGCTCGTAACCGGCCAGGTAGGGCACCTTGATCTTCCCGTAGACCAGCTGCTCGACGCTGGCCACCACCGTGCGGGGGACGCCGTCGGGTCCACCCTGGAGGAACACCAGCACGGGCTCGGACGTCGGTGCAAGGGCCGGCCGGTCGAGCGTCAGATACTGCTGGGGCATCGGATCGTTCCTCTCCGCCAGGGAGCGTCGTTGCTCCGGAATCCAGCATGCTGGCGTCTCCGGCCTCGACACAGACCCCTAGTACCGCGGTGTCACACGCGCGGCGGACCGCGAGGTGCGGAAGGCCGCGGTTCGTTTCAGCTCTTCAGGCCGTGCTCGATCGCCTCGATGACGCGCGGCCGCAGGTCGTCCGTGCTGACGATGGCGTCGACCGAGCCGACCTCGACGGCCCGCTGGATGCTGTGCACCCGGTCGAACTCCGCTGCCACCTCGCCCAGCTTCTCCGCGCGGACCGCCGAGCGCACCTCGGCGAGCCGGGCGTTCACTGCCGCGCGCTCCGTGCCGGTCGTCCCCGCCACCTGCGCGTGCAGGTCCGCGACCCGGGGGTCCTTGGCGGTACGGGTGTTGACCTCTCCGGAGAAGACGACAGCCGCGGCCGGGGCGCCGCCGAGCACCGAGGCGAACGATCCTTCCAGCGCGAGCACCGTCATGGTCGGATTGAGGGCCTTGGAGAAGACCACGAACGCACCGCCGTGGTAGCGGGAGATCACGCAGAAGACGATCGGCCCGTCGAAGTTCACGATCGCCCGGCCGATCTCGGCGCCGTACTCCAGCTGCAGGTGGCGCATCGACTCGGGGGAGCCGTCGAAGCCGGACAGGTTGGCCAGGACGACGAGCGGACGGTTGCCGGACGCCGCGTTGATGGCCCGTGCCGTCTTCTTCGACGAGCGGGGGAACAGGGTGCCCGCCGTGTAGGTGTCCGGCCCGTCGGTGGGCGGGAACCCGCGCCGGGGTACGGGCCGCGACTCGATGCCGATGAGGCAGACGGGATAGCCGCCGACGTGCGCGTCCTGGACCACCGACGTGTCGGCGTCGGCCATCCCGGCCCAGCGTTCGAGGACGGGGTGGTCCTGGTCGGACAGGGCGCGCATGACAGTACGGATGTCGAAGGCCTTCTTGCGGTCCGGGTTGTGGGTCGCCGAGAAGATCTGCCCGACGGTGGTGAAGTCGCTGCCGTCGACGGTGTGCGGGTAGTCGGAGACGTCCCGGTCCACCGGGTCGTCGGTGTCCGCCCGCCGGGGCCCGGTCTCCCCGGGTACGACGTAGGTGTGGTCGTAGTGGGCCATCAGCACGTCCCGGGCCGCCGGCAGGTCGGGTGCCCAGTACTGGGCCTGCCCGTTGGGCCCCATCACCCGGTCGTAGCCACCGATGCCGAAGTTGTCCTCGGCGGACACGCCACCGGAGAAGTCCAACGAGTGCTTGCCGGTGAGCACCATCGCGGAGTCCGGGGTCATCACCAGGATGCCCTTGGTGTGCATGAGCATCGTCGCCTCGGCGTTCCAGTACGGCTGCGCGCCCACGTTGATGCCGGCCACCACGATGTTGATCTCACCGCCGGCCTGGGTGAACTCGACGATCCGCTTGAGCGCGGCGGCCACCCAGTCCATGTTCTCGGTGCCCGAGGTCATCGAGATCCGAGCGCCGGCGGACAGCGCCCACCACTCCAACGGCACCTGCATCCGCTCGGCCAGGTCCAGGGCGGCGATCACTCGCCGGCACTCCGGCTCCGACAGCGCGCCCAGCGACTTCGTCGGGTCACCGAGCAGCACTACCCGGGTGACACCCTGCGGGTGCCGCTCGGTCGGCGTCGTGACGACCCCGGCGACGATCGCCGCCCTGTTGCGCCCCTTCGGCCGGTCCACCGGCACCAGCACGTGGTCGTCGTCGAGATCGTGCTCGACGAAGTCACCGAGCCGGCCGGTCAGCTCGTACGGGTACACGGTGTTGCGGCTGCTCGCGCGCAGCACCTTGAGCCGGTACTCGTCGAGCGGCTCGATCGGCTCGACCGGCGGTTCACCGACGGCCAGCTCCGCGCCGCCCGCGGCGTCGAACGAGATCCGTACGGCGATCTTGGTCAGGTCGCCGGTCCGGCGGTCGCGCTGCCGCGCGATGAACAGGATCTCCTCCAGCCCGGCGCCCGCTGTCGTCGGGCGCACGCGCCCGGCGATCATCTCCATCTCCTCGCGGGTCAGCTCGCTCGGCGGCCACACGTAGACCACGATGCGGTTCGTGTTGAAGCGCGTCTTCGACGGCCGCAGCGACTGGGCGCGGCGGATCGAGTCGAGGCAGGCGGCGATCGCGTCCTCGGTGGTCGGCAGCGCGACCAGACGGCCGTCCTGCTCGCGAAGCTCGGTCAGGTCACGCACCTGCGCGAACGCGACGAGACGCTCGTCGGCCCGGTTCTCCC
>NZ_JBSFBM010000155.1:0-15349 GCF_053592955.1 Micromonospora sp. NPDC002411
CGCCGTCGAGCACCTGCAGGGCCGGTCGGAAGGGGTCGCCGGAGCGGGTGCTGCGCGGCGTACGACGCTGCTCGGCGCCCCCGCCGCGGGCCGGCGTGCCGCGCTCGTCACGGACCGTCCGACCCCTCGGGGTGTACGCGCGAGCACCCGAGATCCCCCCGATGCCGGGCTCGCTGCTGCGCGACTCGTCGTCGGCGGGGCTGGCGTCACGCGAAGAACCGCGCCGGGCCCCCTTCGGGTCCCGGCGCGGTTCGTCCGACCTCGGCGGCACTGGTCAGCCTCCCGCACCCTGGCTGGTCACCGACGGCTGGCCGCTCGCGGGCTGCGGCACCTCCAGCGTCTTGCCGTCGGGCAGCCGGATGTAGCCCGGCTCGCCGGCGTCCACCAGGCCCAGCCGCCGCGCCTCGGCGGTCAGGTTGCCCGGCGCCTCGGCTTCGGCGATCTGCTTGTCCAGTTGCTGCTTCTCCAGGTCCAGTCGAGCCTGCTGCTGCTGCAGCCGCTCCAACCGGAACGCGTTTTCATTGATCTTGGTGTTGACCGCCAGGATGCCGAGCACCCCACCGACCACCAGCACCACGATCAGCGCCGCGAACGGCGCACGCGGCACCGACACCGGCGGTGGTGGTGCCACCCGCAGCCGGGGCGGCCGCGCGCTGGTGGCGGCACCGGCCTTCTCGACCGGCCGCAGCGCAGCGGTGCCCTGGGTGGGGAACTCGCGCGCCCCCCGGGCGCGAGTCTCCCCCTGCCGGTTCACTCGATCGATGCGTGGCGTACCGTTTCCGGGGCGCGGAGCCCGCTCCGCCGCGGTCCGGCCCCCCGACCGCGGTGCGCGCTGCTCGCCGCCGGTGACGCCCCGGCGGTCGCGCTTGTCAATGCTCATGTCCCTCCCCCTCAACATCCGTCCCTCTGCCGTCCCGGTGCCGCTGATCCCCCACGGATCAGCCGGACCCCGTGCCCGGTTGGTGCATTCCCTTCACCCGTCGGCGAGACCGTTCGCGGTCGGTCCGCCCCTGCTCAGTCGCGTTCGGGTCGAGTCGTTCCGCTGCCCGCAGCCGCACCGATGCGGCCCGCGGGTTCGCGGCGACCTCCGCCTCCCCGGGAAGTTCGGCGCCCCGGCTGAGCAGCCGGAACGTCGGACCCGACCCGGGAAGCTCGACCGGGAGGTCGACCGGGCCCTTACTGCGGACCCGGTCCGCGAGCGCCGCCTTGGTGAGCCGGTCCTCCAACGAGTGGTAGGACAGGACCACCATGCGACCGCCCACGGTCAGTGCGTCGAGCGCGGATGGCAACGCTGTCTCCAGCGCTGCCAGCTCTCTGTTTACCTCGATCCGTAAAGCCTGAAACGTTCTCTTTGCCGGGTGCCCACCCGTTCGTCGGGCTGGTGCCGGAATCGACTCCCGGACCAGCTCCGCCAACCGCGCGGAGGAGGTGATCCGGCCGCGTTCCCGCTCCCGCAGGATCGCCGAGGCGATCCGGCCGGCGAACTTCTCCTCGCCGTAGACCCGCAGCACCCGAGCCAGGTCCGGATGCGGGTAGGTGTTGACCACCTCCTCGGCAGTCACCCCCCGGGTCTGGTCCATCCGCATGTCCAGGGGCGCGTCCTGGGCGTACGCGAACCCGCGGTCGGGCGCGTCCAACTGCAACGACGAAACACCCAGATCGAACAGGATCCCGTCGATGCCCGGATAGCCCAGCCGGTCCAGCACATCCGGCAACTCGTCGTAGACGGCGTGCTCCAGGTGCACCCGATCGGCGAACCGAGCCAGTCGAACCCGCGCGTGGGCGAGCGCCTCGGTGTCCCGGTCGAGCCCGATCAGGACCGTCTCCGGGTGCGCCTCCAGCACCGCCTCCGCATGCCCGGCCAGGCCGAGCGTCGCGTCGACGTGGACCGTCCGGCCGCCTCGACCCAGCGCGGGGGCCAGCAGCTCGAGACACCGCTCGAGCAGCACCGGCACGTGCGTGCCGCGCAACTCCCCCATGTTGACCCCCACTGGTTGAAACGTCCGTTCTTCTCGTGCGCCTGTCGTCGGACGGCGCTGCCGTCGTACCGCCAGATCCCCATCCGCTCCCGCCTGACACCGGACTCGCGCCGATGACTGGATCGTGCGCCTGGCACCGGGGAAGGGATGCCAGGAACTCGAAAGCGGCTGGAGATCTCGCAGTACGTCGGGCGCCGTTCCGCCCTACAGACCGCCGGGCAGCACCCCCTCCTCAATGTCGGCGAAGTCGTCTTCGCTCTCGGCGAGGTAGGTCTCCCAGGCGACCTTGTCCCAGATCTCCACCCGCGTGCTCGCGCCGATCACCACCAACTCGCGGTCCAGAGCGGCGTACGCCCGGAGGTGAGCGGGGATGGTCACCCGACCCTGCTTGTCCGGAACCTCGTCGTGCGCGCTGGCGAAGAAGACCCGGCTGTAGGCCCGGGCCGCCTTGTGTGTCATCGGCTGCGCGCGCAACTGCTCCGCGATGCGCTGGAACTCAGGGGTGGGGAAGACGTAGAGGCAGCGCTCCTGCCCTTTGGTGACCACAACACCCCCCGCCAGCTCATCTCGAAACTTGGCCGGAAGGATCAGCCGGCCCTTTTCGTCCAGGCGTGGAGTGTGGGTGCCGAGAAACACGGCCCTACCCCCCTTGCCCCTGAGCGGCGTTCGCGGCGCCGCTGACCCCCCGGGCCGGTGAGCCCTCCCGGCCTCACCATTGGTCCCCACTCTACTCCACTTCCCTCCACCCGCAACCAGATTCGCCCGCGTGGCGTGCCCGATCCGGCGGCAAAACCGCACGTCACAAGGGGTGGAGTGGAGTGGAGGGCCGTCGCGCCCCTCCGGCGTGGTCCGCTTTCCGACATAGATCGACTCCGTCCGGCGGAGTCCCGACCGGCCGCCCGCGCAGCCGCCACGGCCGAACGGTTCACCGTCGGCGGCGATCTGGCGGGGCGGGCGGTCCGGTAACCTCGCTCGCGTGACGGACGCGAAAATGCCCCTACGGGCCAAGGTGGCCAGCTCCGTGTCACGGACCGCCGCGGCGCTCTCCAGGGCGGCCGGCCGTGGCGACGGTTCGGTGATCGGTGGCTGGATCGGCCTGAAGATCGACCCGGACCTGCTGGCCCACCTGTCGGCCGGACGTGCGATCGCGCTCGTCTCCGGCACCAACGGCAAGACCACCACCACCCGGCTGACATCCGCGGCGGTCGGCGTGCTCGGCCGGGTCGCCACCAACTCGTTCGGCGCCAACATGCCCACCGGGCACACCTCGGCGCTGGCCAAGGCCGGCAGCACCCCGTACGCGGTGCTGGAGGTCGACGAGCACTACCTCGCCCAGGTGCTGGAGGCGACCGAGCCGCACGTGGTCGCGCTGCTCAACCTCTCCCGCGACCAGCTGGACCGCGCCAAGGAGGTCGCCATGATGGCGCAGCTCTGGCGCGCGGCCCTGGTCCGGCACACCGATGTCCGGGTGGTGGCCAACGCCGACGACCCGCTGGTGGTCTGGGCGGCCACGCCGCCGGGCGACCCCGCCCGCGGCATCAACCCGCCGCACGTGACCTGGTTCAGCGCCGGTCAGCGCTGGCACGACGACTCCTGGGTCTGCCCGGAGTGCGGCTCCACCATCGCGCGCTCCGGCGACCAGTGGTGGTGCACCGGCTGTCCGCTGCGCCGACCGGAGCCGCAGTGGGTCGTCGAGGACGAAGGGGTGCTCGACCCCACCGGCGCCTGGCACAAGGTCTCCCTGCAACTGCCCGGGAAGGTCAACGTCGGCAACGCGGCGACCGCGCTGGCCGTGGCCGCCGAGTTCGGGGTCCGTCCGGTCGACGCGGTGTCCCGCCTCGGCATCGTCACCTCGGTCGCCGGTCGTTACGCCCAGGTCGACAAGGACGGGCGCAACATCCGGCTGCTGCTGGCCAAGAACCCGGCCAGCTGGCTGGAGGCGTTCGACATGGCCGACAACGCGCCGACCCTGCTCTCCATCAACGCGCGCGACCCCGACGGCCTCGACACGTCCTGGCTCTTCGACGTCGACTTCGCCCCGCTCCGCGGCCGGCAGGTGTTGATCACCGGTGACCGGGCATACGACCTGGCGGTTCGGTTGGACGTCAACGACGTGCCCTTCCAGCACGTCCGCACGTTCGAGGACGCCATCCGGTCGGTCCCGCCCGGGCGGCTGGAGGTCATCGCGAACTACACCGCGTTCCAGGACATCCGAGCGGAGTTGGACCGTGTCATCTGAGAGCCTGCGCATCGTCTGGATCTACCCCGACCTGCTGTCCACCTACGGCGACCGGGGCAATGCCCTGATCCTCGCCCGCCGGGCCCGCCAACGGGGGATGCCGGTCGAGGTGGTGGAGGTGCGCTCCGACCAGAAACTGCCCGCTACCGCCGACATCTACCTGGTCGGCGGCGGCGAGGACGGCCCGCAGGCGTTGGGCGCGCAGCGGCTGATCGCCGACGGCGGTCTGCACCGGGCGGTCGCCCAGGGCTCGGTCGTGTTCGGCGTCTGCGCCGGCTACCAACTGCTCGGCACCTCCTTCTTCGCCAAGGGCGTGCAGTGCCGTGGGCTGGAGATGCTCGACCTGCAGTCCGACCGAGGCGAGAGCCGGGCCGTGGGTGAGCTGGCCGGCGAGATCGACCCTCGACTGGGTCTGCCCCCGCTGACCGGTTTCGAGAACCACGGCGGCCGCACCCACCTCGGCCCCGAGGTCTCCCCGCTGGCCCGGATCACCGCCGGGATCGGCAACGACGGCACCACCGAGGGCGCGTGGCGCGGCAAGCTGCTGGGCACCTACTCGCACGGCCCGGCGCTCGCCCGCAACCCGGCCCTCGCCGACCTGCTGCTGCGGTGGGCCACCGGGGCGCACCAGCTCCCGCCGCTCGACGACACCTGGTCGGACCGGCTCCGCAACGAGCGCCGCTCCGCAGTGGCCGCCGCCCGGGCATGATCCGTGCCGTCCGACGGCTGCTCCGGCAGCCGTCGGCCGTCCGGTTCGCCCTGCTCGTGCTCCTGATCGGCGGTTGCGGGCTACTGCTGCTCCTGGTGCCCCGGCCGGATCCGGAGCACCTTCCGCTGCTGGCCGACAAGCTGGGCGACCTCGCCCCGGTCGCCGCGATCCTCGGCGGCGCGCTGCTGCTGGTCGCGCTGGTCCCCCGGACCTTCATCACGCTCGCTGCGGGCGCGATCTTCGGCCCGCTGGAAGGTGCCGCGTACGCCCTGGGCGCCGCCTTGGTGGCCGCGGCGATCGGGTTCACGGTCGGCCGGCTGCTCGGCCGAGAGTTCGTCGCCGAACGGGTCCGTGGTCGCCTGGCCCGCCTCGACGGCTGGTTCGCCCGGCAGAGCGTGTTCGGTGTGGTCACCGTCCGCCTGCTGCCGATCGCCGGCTTCGGTCTGGTCAGCTACGGGTACGGCACGACCGGCGCCCGCGTGCTGCCGTTCCTGGCCGGCAGCGTCATCGCATCCGTGCCGACCGCGTTCGGCTACGCGGCGATCGGCGCCGCGGTCAGCTCCCCCGGTGAGATCAACTGGTACGCCGCAGCCCCGGCCAGCCTCGGCCTGATCGCCAGCGTGGTGCTCGTCCACCAGTGGTGGCGCGCCGAACGCCGCCGCCGGCGGATGCCGGTCTGACCATGCCCGAATCGGCCGCCTGATCCGCCCCGCCCCGAGGCGGACACCCCGGAGAGTGTGATGCCGCAGTGGAATCTAGATTCCACTGCGGCATCACGCTCAGAACCGCACCCGTCTCCGCCGACGTCACGCTGCGTGCCGGCGGAGGGGGTCAGGCGACGACGGAGACCATCCGACCCTGGACGACAATGACCTTCCGGGGCTCCTTGCCGGCCAGCGTCGCGGCCACCGCCTCCAGGGCAGCTGTCCGGACGGTCTCCTCGGAGGCGTCGGCGGGGACCTCGATGCGGCCACGGACCTTGCCGTTGACCTGCACCGGATAGGTCACCGTGTCGGCCACCAGCAGCGCCGGGTCGGCCGTCGGGAAGTCCGCGTACGTCAGCGAGGTATCGTGGCCCAGCTTGCGCCACAGCTCCTCGGCCATGTGCGGGGCGAACGGCGCCACCATCAGCACCAGCGGCTCGGCCACCTCGCGGGGCGTGGCCGACAGGCCGGTCAGCCCGTTGGTCAGCTGGATCAGCTTGGCGATCGCGGTGTTGAACCGGATGCCGTCCATGTCGCCACGGACGCCGTCGATCACCCGGTGCAGCAGCCGACGGGTCGCCTCGTCGGCCAGGTCCTCGGTGATCCGCAGCTCGCCGGTCTGCTCGTCGATGACGGCCCGCCACACCCGCTGCAGGAACCGGTACGACCCGACCACCGCCCGGGTCTCCCAGGGGCGGGACACCTCCAGCGGGCCCATCGACATCTCGTACACCCGGAAGGTGTCCGCGCCGTACGCGGCGCACATGTCGTCGGGGGTCACCACGTTCTTCAGCGACTTGCCCATCTTGCCGTACTCGCGGTTGACCACCAGGTCTTCCAGGTAGTACGCGCCGTCGCGCTCGACCACGTCCTCGGCCTGCACGTAACTGCCACGCGAGTCGGTGTACGCGTACGCCTGGATCATGCCCTGGTTGAACAGCTTGCGGAACGGCTCGAACGACGACACGTGGCCCAGGTCGAACAGCACCTTGTGCCAGAAGCGCGCGTACAGCAGGTGCAGCACGGCGTGCTCGGCACCACCGACGTACAGGTCGGTGCCGCCGCAGTCGCCGTCGCCGCGCGGGCCCATCCAGTAGCGCTCGTTCTCGGCGTCGACGAACCGGTCGCTGTTGGTCGGGTCCAGGTAGCGCATCTCGTACCAGCAGGAACCGGCCCACTGCGGCATCACGTTGGTCTCGCGGGTGTAGCGCTTCGGCCCGTCACCCAGGTCCAGCTCGACCTCGACCCAGTCCCGCCGCCGCGACAGCGGGGTCTCCGGGTTGCTGTCCGCGTCGTCGGCGGCGAACGTCTTCGGCGAGAAGTCGTCCACCTCCGGCAGCTCGACCGGCAGCATCTCCTCCGGCAGGGCGATGGCCGCGCCGGTCTCGTCGTAGACGATGGGGAACGGCTCGCCCCAGTAGCGCTGCCGGGAGAACAGCCAGTCGCGCAGCCGGTAGGTGACCGCGCCGGTGCCGTGCCCGTTCGCCTCCAGCCAGGCGATGATCCTCGCCTTGGCGTCGGCGACCCCCAGCCCGTTCAGGTCCAGGCCGCGCTCGGGCGCGGCGCTGTTGATCGCCGGACCGTCACCGGTGTACGCCTTGCCGTCGAAGCCCTCCGCCGGCTGCACGGTACGCACGATGGGCAGCTCGAAGACCTCGGCGAACGCCCAGTCCCGCTCGTCCTGGGCCGGCACCGCCATGATCGCGCCGGTGCCGTAGCCGGCCAGCACGTAGTCGGCCACGAAGATCGGGATCTGCCCGCCGGTGACCGGGTTGGTGGCGTACGCGCCGATGAAGACGCCGGTCTTCTCCTTGGTGTCGGACTGCCGCTCGACGTCGGTCTTGGCCGCCGCGGCCTTGCGGTACGCCTCGATGGCCGCCCGAGGGCTGGTGTGCCCGCCGGTCCAGGCGTCGCGCGTCCCGTCCGGCCAGGCGGCCGGCGCCAGCACGTCGACCAGCTCGTGCTCGGGCGCCAGCACCATGTAGGTGGCCCCGAAGACGGTGTCCGGACGGGTCGTGAACACCCGGACGGGCGCGGCGGCGGTCGGGAAGTCGATGTGCGCGCCCTGGGAGCGGCCGATCCAGTTGCGCTGCATCAGCTTGATCGGCTCGGGCCAGTCCAGGCTGTCCAGGTCGTCCAGCAGCCGGTCACCGTACGCGGTGATCCGCATCATCCACTGCTTCAGGTTGCGCTTGAAGACCGGGAAGTTGCCCCGCTCGGACCGGCCGTCGGCGGTGACCTCCTCGTTGGCCAGCACGGTGCCCAGCCCCGGGCACCAGTTCACCGGGGCGTGCGACACGTACGCCAGGCGGTGGTCGTCGACGACCTGGCGGCGCTCGGCGACGCTCAGCTCGGCCCAGGCCCGGCCGTCCGGGGTGGGCCGGTTGCCGCCCTCGAACTCGGCGATCAGCTCGGCGATCGGGCGGGCCCGGCCGGCGTCGCGGTCGTACCAGGAGTTGAAGATCTGCAGGAAGATCCACTGGGTCCAGCGGTAGAAGTCGGTGTCGATGGTCGCCACCGAACGGCGCTCGTCGTGCGCCAGGCCCAGTCGACGCAGCTGCGCCTTGTACCGCTCGATGTTCGCCACCGTGGTGGTCCTGGGGTGGGTGCCGGTCTGCACCGCGTACTGCTCGGCGGGCAGGCCGAACGCGTCGAAGCCCATCGCGTGCAGCACGTTGCGGCCGGCCATCCGCTGGTAGCGGGCGTAGCAGTCGGTGCCGATGTATCCCAGCGGGTGACCGACGTGCAGGCCGGCACCGGACGGGTACGGGAACATGTCCAGCACGTACAGCTTCTCCGCGCCGGCGCGGGGGTGGGTCGGGTCGGCCAGCGGGCCGGTCGGGTTCGGTGCGTGGAAGGTGCCCTCGCGCGCCCAGGTGGCCTGCCAACGGATCTCGATCTCGTCGGCCAGGGCCGCGGTGTACCGGAACGGGGGAATGTCGCCCGCCGGTGCGGCTGCCTCACTCATCGTCTCTCCTCGCTTCGCTTCGCTTCGTCTCGGCGCCACCGGGCCGGGCCGGCGGCGGGCACAAAAAAGCCCCTCGCGCAGGAGGGGCCGCCGTGCTGTCGCTGCGTTCAGCGCATCAGCACGGCCCGGTAAGAAGCAGGAAGACTCCGGCCATGTCCCGCAGTGTACCTCGCCCACGGTTCGGTCTGCCGGCCCCCGGCCGGGCCGAACCCGTTCCCCCGAGCTGGCGAATATCGGTGCGTAACCGACGGACTACCTGCGGGGGTCGGCGATAACGACAAACATGGTTAGCCTGAGAGACCAGTGAGATTCCTGCGGCAATCGAGGCTCGACGTCGCGAACCCAACGGCGGGTCCAGGTGCTCTAGTCAGAGCTGCCGTGACGGCGACGAGGAGGAGGCCCGTGACACAACAGACCTGGGACGAGGTGGGCGGCCTACTGCCGCACGACGAGTTCCGCGCCGCCAGCGAGGCCATCGTGGCCAACATCGAGCAGGTCATCGAGGGTAAGACCGCCACCGTGCGGCTCGCCCTGGCCGTCCTGCTCGCCGAGGGTCACCTCCTGATCGAAGACGTCCCGGGTGTCGGCAAGACCAAGCTGGCCAAGGCCCTCGCGCGGTCCATCGACTGCACGGTGCGGCGCATCCAGTTCACCCCTGACCTGCTGCCCAGCGACGTCACCGGTGTCAGCGTCTACAACCAGGAGACGCACGACTTCGAGTTCCGCCCCGGTGCGGTGTTCGCCAACCTGGTGGTCGGTGACGAGATCAACCGGGCCTCGCCGAAGACCCAGTCGGCGTTGCTGGAGTGCATGGAGGAGCGGCAGGTCACCGTCGACGGCGTGACCTACCAGCTGCAGACCCCGTTCATGGTCATCGCCACGCAGAACCCGATCGAGATGGAGGGGACGTACCCGCTCCCCGAGGCGCAGCGTGACCGCTTCACCGCCCGCATCGCGATGGGCTACCCGGACGTCAACGCCGAACTGGCCATGCTCGACGGGCACGGCGCCACCGACCCGCTGCACGAGCTGCGCCCGGTGTCCGACGCGAACATCGTCCGGCAGCTGATCTCCACCGTCCGGCAGGTGCACGTCGCGGACGCCGTCAAGCAGTACGCGATCGACCTGGTCACCGCCACCCGCGAGGCCCCCGACCTGCGGCTCGGCGCCTCCCCCCGGGCGACCCTGCAACTGCTGCGCACCGCCCGGGCGGTCGCCGCCCTGGAGGGTCGCGACTACGTCCTCCCCGACGACCTGCAGGCCCTGGCGGTGCCGGTGCTCGCGCACCGGATCATCCCGACGGCCGACGCGCAGCTCGCCCGACGCACCACCGACGCGATCGTCTCCGAGCTGGTGCACCGCCTTCCACTGCCGCACGACCGGCAGCGCAACCCGTACGACACCCGGCCCGCCACCGGCAACGGTCGCGCGCCCTACGAGCCGCGGAGGCCGTGACGTGCGTGCCGGGCTGCGCGGGCTGACCACCCGCGGGCGCTCCTTCCTCGCCGCCGCGCTCGCGGCGGCGCTCTCGGCGGGCATCCTGGGCGAGAAGGACCTGCTGCGGGTGGCGGTGCTGTTGGGCATCCTGCCGTTGCTGGCCGCGGCCTACGTCGGGCGCAGCCGCTACAAGCTGGCCTGCAACCGTTCACTGGACCCGCACCGGGTTCCGGTCGGCGCCAACTCCCGCGTGGTGCTGCGCCTGCAGAACCTCTCCCGGCTGCCGACCGGCACCCTCCTTCTGGAGGACCGGCTGCCCTACGCGCTGGGCAGCCGACCCCGGGTCGTGTTGGAGCGGCTCGGCGCACACCAGGCCACCTCCGTGGCGTACACGGTGCGGGCCGACGTGCGGGGTCGCTACGACGTGGGTCCGCTGGTGGTCCGGATGACCGACCCGTTCGGCCTGTGCGAGCTCACCAGGTCCTTCCCCAGCACCGACCACCTGACGGTCATCCCGCAGGTCACCCCACTGCCGTCGGTGCGGCTCCCCGGGGAGTACGCGGGCAGCGGCGACAGCCGGGCCCGGTCGGTGGCGGTGCACGGCGAGGACGACGCGGCGACCCGGGAGTACCGGCGCGGCGACGACCTGCGGCGGGTGCACTGGAAGTCCACCGCCCGCACCGGCGAGCTGATGGTGCGCCGCGAGGAGCAGCCGTGGGAGAGCCGGGCCACAGTGGTCCTGGACACCCGCGCCTACGGCCACCGCGGCGAGGGGCCGACGGCAAGCTTCGAGTGGTCCGTCTCCGCCGCCGCGAGCATCGCCGTCCACCTGCGCCAGGCCGGTTACAAGTTGCGCCTGGTCACCGGCTCCGGTGCGGACGTGGACGCCTCGGAGGCCGGCGGTGACGGGACGCTGCTCGACCACCTCGCGGAGGTCCGGCTGGATCAACGCGCCGAGGTGACCGACCTCGTGCAACGGGTCCGCCAACGCTCCGACGGCGGCCTGATCATCGGGCTGTTCGGCACTGTGAGCGTGGCCGAGGCCGAGCTGCTGGCCGGGCTGCGCGGCAACGGCGCCACCTGTATCGGGTTCCTGCTGAGCAGCTCGACCTGGCTCAGCCTGCCGGAGAAGGCCCGGGCCGAGGCGGAGCACGCGCACGGCACCGCCGTCCTCGCCATGGTGCGCAGCGGCTGGCGGGTGGTCGGGGTCGACCACGGCAGCCGACTGCCCGCGTTGTGGCCGCAGGCCGGTCGGGGCTCCCAGGGCTTCGCCCTGCGGGCCGCGCTGGCCGAGACGGTGGCCGGCGGCGTGCGATGAACGGAAGGTTCCCCTCATGAACGCCAGTCGCAACATCGGTGTGGTGGCGGCCGCGGCGACAGTGTTGGCGGCCGCGCCGCTGTCCGCCATCTTCGAGAGTTGGACGTGGCTGATCGAGTCCATCATCGCGGTCGCGGTGGTGGCCGGGGTGGCCGCGTTGACGAGGCTCGCCCGAGCACCCCTGTGGGGTCAGGTGCTGGGCATGCTCGCCGGCCTGATCCTCGCCCTGACCTGGTTGTTCCCCAGCGGCTCGGAGCTGCTCGCCTTCCTGCCCACGCCGGGCACGTTCGCGCACTTCAGCGAGCTGGTCGCCGGGTCCGCCGAGGACATGCGCTCGTACGGCGTCGAGGTTCCCGACACCGACCCGCTGCTGTTCATCACCGTGCTCGGCGTCGCCGGGGTGGCAGTGCTCGTCGACGTTTTGGCCGTCGGGCTGCGTCGGCCCGCGCTGGCCGGGCTGCCGATGCTCGCCATCTACTCGGTGCCGGTCGCCGTCTACGTGGACAGCGTCCCCGCGGTGCCGTTCGTGGTGGGCGCCATCGGTTACCTGTGGCTGCTGGTCACCGACAACGTCGACCGCGTACGCCGCTTCGGGCGGCGGTTCACCGGTGACGGCCGCGACGTCGACGTGTGGGAGGCCTCGCCGCTGGCGTCCGCCGGCCGCCGGCTCGCGGTGATCGGGGTGGCCGTGGCGGTGGTCCTGCCCCTGGCGGTGCCGGGTATGACCGGTGGGATGCTCGACAGCATCAGCCGGGGGTCGGGGAACGGCACCGGGACCGGGAACGGGTCGGGCGGCACGTCGGGTCGGATCGACCTGTTCGCGTCGCTCGCCGGCCAGCTCAACCAGTCGCAGGTGTTCGACATGGTCAAGGTCACCACCAACGAGGCGAACCCGTTCTACCTGCGCTACGCGGTCGCCGACGAGCTGCGTCCGGCTGGTTTCCTGGCGCGCAGCCCGAGCGGCCGGCCGGCGAACCGGGACCTGCCGGACCCGGCCGACCGGGCCGCCCGAGGCGTGCAGCGCACCACCTACCGGGCGACGGTCGAGGTCACCAAGAGCCTGAGCATGGCGCTGATGCCGGTGTACGCCGAGCCGGTGCGCACCGAGGACCTCAGCGGCAACTGGCTGTACGACCCCAACCAGCAGATCGTCTTCTCCAACCGGGAGAACTCCCGGGGCCGCAAGTACTCCTTCGACTACGTCCGCTCGACATACACCCCGGCGGTGCTGCGGGCCGCGCCGACGCTTCCGGCGGAGCACCCGGTACGTCGGCAGATGACCGCCACCCCCGATCGGGTGCCCGAGGTGGATGAGCTGGTCGCGGGGCTGATCCAGGGCAAGCGCACCGACTACGACCGGGTGCTGGCGATCTACTCGCACTTCTCGGCGGACAACGGTTTCAAGTACCGGCTCAGCACCGAGAGCGGCAGCAGCGGGCAGGACATCGTCAACTTCCTGACCAACAAGGTCGGCTACTGCCAGCAGTACGCGGCGTCGATGGCCTGGCTGGTCCGCGCGGCTGGCATCCCGGCGCGGGTGGCGTTCGGGTTCACCAACGGCAGCAACCGCGACGGTGACACGATCACCCTGACCAACCTCAACCTGCACGCCTGGACCGAGGTCTTCTTCGACGGTGTCGGTTGGGTGCCCTTCGACGCCACTCCGGCGTACGGGGTGCCCGGCTCCACCCGATCGGCCTGGGCACCGGACACTGACGCGCCGGAGCCGACGACGCCGGGCACCGGTGTCACGGACACCCCGGCCGGTCCCGAGGCGTCGGCTGGGCCGGCCGGACCGGACAACGCGGACCGGGAGATCGACGAGGGGTTCTCCGCCGGCGGCACGACCCCCGAGGACCAGCCGCCGGTCTGGCCGTGGTGGGCGGCGGGACTGTTGGCCCTGTTGGCTCTCCTCGCGGTGCCTGCTCTGCGCCGGCTCGCGCTGCGGCGCCGACGGGGCGGGAGGGTGAGCGCCACCCCGGCCGCCACAGTTGTCGACGACGGCACCGAGCCTGGTGCCCGTGCGGTGGTGGTCACCGTGGACGCCGACCGTGCCCGCGCCGACGCACACGCAGCGTGGGCGGAGTTGCTCGACACTCTGGTGGACTTCCGGGTTCCGGTAGACCTGACGGAAACGCCCAGGGCGACCGCGGACCGGCTCGTTCGGGACACGCTCGACGACGCCGCAGCGGTGGAGTCGGCACGGCTGCTCGGCAGGGCGGAGGAGCGGGCCCGGTACGCGCGGGATCCGCTGACCGGTGAACGGTTGTCGCCGGCCCTCCGCACGGTCCGTGGGGCGCTCGCCGAGCGGGCGGACCGACGGACCCGCCTCCTCGCCGCGGTGCTACCACCGTCGGTGCTGCTGCGGTGGAGGACCGGCCTCGCGGACGCCTCCAGCCGAATGGTGGCGCTGACCGGGCGGGCCCGGTACCAGCTGCTGCGCTGGAACCCCCGGCGGCTGCTGGCCGACCGGGCGACCCGCTGACGAACGTCCGTCCAGGTTGGGGGGCGGCGGCAGACCGCCGCCGCCCCCACCTGAGCCCACCTGCCCGCCCCACCCCTGGAGCCCTGACCCGTCAGGCGCGGTAGCGCCACGGGCGGGGTTCGGCTTTACAAGCGCGGGGCAGGGCGCGCGCGGACGCGACAAGGGTCGCCGGGAACGGTGCCCGGCGACCTGCTCGTCGCGGCGTACGACCCGCCTCAGCGGCGGGGTCGACTCACCGGTGTCCCTCCGGGCGCTGCCGCCACCTGTCCTCCATGCGGTCCAGGATCGACGACCGGCGACCGGATCGGCCGCCGCGGGGGCGACGACGACTCGTCGTGCCGCCCACCACATGCAGGTCCGGTGACTGCGCCCGCCGGTGCGACTGCACCGCGAACGCGGCCGACGCCAGCATGACGACGAAGCCTGCCACCGCCAGCGGTGGAGTCTTGATCACCGCGCCATAGACCAGTAGAGCCAAGCCAGCGATGATGACGCCGGCGGCGACGAGCAGGCGACGCCGCGCGTGGAAGCGCGGATCGCTGGCGCGCACGGCCGAGGCGAATTTGGGGTCCTCGGCAAGCGACCGCTCGATCTGCTCGAACAGCCGCTGCTCGTGCTCCGAGAGCGGCACGGCACTCCTCCCCGGTCACGTTGAGTCGGGCCCACTCGGGCCGACAGACCGTGGCAGCCAACCGGCTGCTTACCCGCAAGTCTACGAGGGGGGTCGCGCGTCGGAAAGCGGGACGACCTATGGGTGGGGTGGATTTTCCTTTCGGCGGGCATCAGGGTCGCCCATCAGACTGGCCGGACCTATGACGGACCGCCCGAAACGGGCAGCGGCGGCGTCCGCGGCAGCCTCCGCTTCGCGCCAGCCACGCTCGGGTGCGCCGAGAGTGAGCTGCCGGGGGGCACCCTGCGCGGAGGCGAGCCCTTCGACCCGGACACCGACGAGTCGGATCCGCTCACCCGGGTCCAATGCGGTGTAGAGCGCCCAGACCGTGTCGAACATCTCCCGGGCGGTGTCGGTGGGCACGTCGAGGGTGCGGGAGCGGCTGACGGTGCGGAAGTCCGCCAGCCGGACCTTGAGCGCCACGGTGCGTCCGACCTGCCCGGAACCGCGCAACCGGACGCCGACCTTCGCGCTCAGCGCGAGCAACGCGCGGCGGATCTCCAACGGGTCGGCCACGTCGACGTCGAAGGTCACCTCAGCGCCGATCGACTTGTCGACGTGCTCCGGGCTGACCCCGCGCGGGTCCCGTCCCCAGGCCAGCTCGTGCAGGTGCGCCGCCGAGGCCGCACCGACCGCCCGGCGGAGCATGCCCACCGGCGCCTCGGCGAGGTCGCCGACGGTGGACAGGCCGAGGCGGCGCAGCGCTTCGGCGGCGCGCTCCCCCACCCCCCACAGCGCGTCCACCGGCAGCGGGTGCAGGAAGTCGAGCAGCCTCGTCTCAGTTGGTGTGGGTCAGTCGCGTGGTGATGCGTAGACCGGTGAGGGTGTCGTTCAACCACG